>NZ_JBNGCJ010000323.1:0-15751 GCF_049974785.1 Vibrio genomosp. F10 str. 9ZD137 | reverse complement strand
CTAATTTACGTACTTGAAGATGGTCAAGTCAGTCAAACCGGTACTCACGGTGAGCTTTTAACACAACAAGGGTTGTATCAAACACTGTATGGTACCGCACAAACCCACGCCACCTTGTGACCGCGTCACAATTTATTGTGCATTACGAACAAGGGAATAGCAATCAAGGAAATGATAATTAAGGAAATAGGCACAAAGTGGCATCGCTAACTGGACACCCTTCAGAACAAACGGACATTCGCCTCTGTCCAGGCTGTGAGCTGCCTGTCGACATTGTCCCTGTTAAACAAGGAAGCTCTGCTTATTGCCCAAGATGCGGTACCCGACTCTATCGGGGCGGAACCCCTTCGCTATCGGGCAATTTCGCCTTAGCGGTCACTTGTCTATTGTTGTTCATCCCTTCCCACTTTTTCGACTATATCAGCATTAGGCTCGTTGGCGTCATGATTCCAGCAACCCTACCTTCTGGTATTTTCCTTCTATTTGATGAAGGCTTTCCTTTGTTAGGGCTGTTGATTTTCTTTTGCAGTTCATTAGCGCCCCTTGCCGTCTGCTTATCCGTCGTTATGGCGCATGCAGCGACAGCATTTCGAATGTTTGGGTTACTGAAGTTTTCGCTTTCCGTGATTCAAGGATTAAAGCATTGGGTTATGATCGATGTGTTTCTCTTTAGCGTCGCAGTGTCATGTTTTAAGCTTCAAGACTATTCGGATATTCATGTGGGCCCAGGCCTTTTCGCTTTAATCTTACTGCAGCTTTTTACTGTGCTACTTTTGAGTAGAGTCAGTGTTAGACGCTACTGGGAAATATGGAAACAAGAAAAAACGTATGATTTTGCCGAGAAGACCATGCATTGCCACCATTGCCATTTGTCACAAGATGAATCAGAACAATGCATCCGATGCCATAAACCGATTTATCACCGTAAGCCAAAATCCATCCAAAAAACTTGGGCGTATTTGATCGCGGCCACCATCGCCCTATTTCCTGCTAATTTGGTCCCTATTTCCATTGTTATCACCAATGGATTGCTCCAAGAAGACACTATCATGTCCGGTGTTATTTCTTTGGTTGAAAGCGATATGTGGGGGATTGCTGCCATCATTTTTATCGCCAGTATCGTGGTTCCGATCGCAAAGATATTCGGTATCGCGTATTTATTATTGGCCATTCATTTCAAACGACGCATCTTTCACCGACAACGTATGATGATTTATTTTGCCGTAAAATGGATTGGCAAATGGTCGGTTCTCGATTTGTTCGTTATCTCCATCATGTTAACCTTGGTGGACAGAGGACAAATACTTAATTTCACCCCAGGATTCGGTGCTGTTGCTTTTGGTTTGGTTGTTGTTATGACGATGCTCGCAGCAGAAAGCTTAGACCCCAGATTAATATGGGACAATTTCCCAGAGTCAAAACGAAAAGAGTCAAATAATGAGTAATGGTTCAACACAACCCTCGTTTTCACCCAATGTTAAACGTAACAAAGGAATCTCTCCCCTTTGGCTACTCCCAATCCTAACGTTTGCTTTGGCGGGCTGGCTTGTCTTTAAATCCGTTCAGGATGCAGGGCAACGTATCCAAATTTATTTTTCTGATGCGCAAGGGTTGGTTTCCGGGCGAACCACCATCCGCTATCAAGGGCTTGAAGTCGGTATGGTGAGGGATATCAATCTCACTGAGGATTTAGAAAGCATTTATGTGGATGCCGATATCTACCCAGAAGCGACGAAGTTGTTGTCGAAAGAGACGCGTTTTTGGCTGGTTAAACCAACGGCTAGCCTAACGGGTGTGTCTGGTTTGGATGCGCTGGTATCGGGTAACTACATATCCATTTATCCAAGTGAGGCGTCAAGTGAAGAAGAAACAACGTTCACCGCTCTTGATCGCCCGCCTTCAGACCTGATGACTCATACTGGACTCAATATCCGACTCAAAGCCAGAGACTTAGGTGGAATTTCAATTGGCTCTCAAATTGTGTATAAAAAAATACCCATTGGTGAAGTCTACAATTATCAACTCGATGAAGCGTCTAAAAACGTCATCATCAAAGCGTCTATCCAAGATAATTATAGGCACATCATTACCAATGAAAGCCGTTTCTGGAATGTAAGTGGTGTGGGCGCCAATATCGACTTTCAAGGGGTCGATGTGAGACTGGAAAGCTTCAGTGCCCTACTCTCAGGTTCCATCGCCGTAGACTCACCGGATGGAGGGGAGCCCATCACTGAAACGACGGAGTTTAAGCTTTATAGAGATCTGAAAACCGCGGGCCGCGGAATACCCATTAAAATTGAATTACCCGATAACAGCGACATCAGTGCTTCTGGTGCACCTATCATGTATCGCGGTCTCGAAGTTGGGCAAATTACTCGCCTGCAACTGAGTGATGGGAGAGAAAAAATCATCGCATCAGCCGCTATTCAACCTGCTTTCAGTGATATGTTGACCACGAATACCGCATTCCTATTAGAAGAAGCGAAGGTCTCTTTAAGTGGTGTACAGAACATTGCCAACTTAGTGAAAGGGAACTACCTCTCGGTTGTACCTGAAGAAGGCAGCCGAGCTCGTAGCTTTACGGCAGTACGTAAAAACGAGTTTAATAAACTTCAATCCCGCTCTGTCACAATCAACCTTATTGCCGACCAATCTTTTGGTCTCGATGTGGGGGCCGGCATACTCTATAAAGGCATTGAAGTCGGCTCGATTACCCATGTTCAACTGGTGAACGACCGTGTCCACCTAGGTGCATTAATCGACAACAGTTATGCTCACCTTATTCGCGCTAATAACCGTTTTTATGTCACAGGAAGTGCGACGGCAGAGCTTACAGAATCTGGGCTTAATATTTCAGTTCCCCCTGCCAAGCAATTGTTAACGGGCTCCATTAGCTTTGTCAGTGAAGGAAAGAGTAGAGCGAACAAAAATTACACCTTGTACGCAAGCCAATCGCTCGCCGAACTTGCCAAATATAATTTGTCTGGTTCTAAAAGTATTACTCTGTTTGCAGAAGAGCTACCACCTATTTCAAAAGGCAGTCCACTCCTCTATCGAAACTTACAAGTTGGTAAAATCGCCGATTTCACGCTCATAGAAAACGGCATTAAAATTCAAGCCACCATTGAAAAACAGTACGAGCACTTGTTGACTCAGCAAACCGTGTTTTGGAATCGTTCCGGTGTTGAGATCGATGCTTCTCTTAGTGGTATAAACGTTAAGGCTGCCCCTTTAAAAACATTGATTCAAGGTGGTATCGCTTTTGATAACTTACCAGGTATAGAAAATAAGGTGAATGAGCACTGGAAACTCTACTCAGACTTTAACCAAGCACGAAAGTTTGGGCATGTGATCACATTAAAGACTGACGATTCCAATATCGTCACCCAAGGGACAACCCTAAAATATAATGGGATTAAAGTCGGTGAAGTCACTCAAGTGACTCCAGATTTTAATAACAAACAGATCGCGTTAAAGGCGAGAATATTACCTGAGTACTCACAGTATATCGCCCGAAATGGCAGTTATTTTTGGGTAGCTAAGCCTAAAGTCACCTTGTCTGGTGTTGAAAATATTGAAAGCATTCTAACGCCAACTATCCTAGTTCAGCCGGGGCAAGGGGACAAAACCAACCATTTCGAGCTCCAACCAACGCCAAAAGATCAGCCCGGGGTTATTTTTATTCTTCAAAGTGAAAAGCGTGGTTCCGTCTCAGTTGGAACGCCAGTGCTCTATCGCGACATGCCGGTTGGGCAAGTGGTTGACGTCCAACTTGGCGAGTTTGCTGACCGTATCATTTCCACAATACGTATCGATAGCCAATACGCTTACCTTGTTCGGTCGAACAGTGTGTTCTGGAATACGTCAGGTTTGGATGTATCTATCGGTCTCACCGGTGCCAATATTAAATCCGGCACCCTAGATAGCATATTGAATGGAGGCATCACGTTTGCAACGCCTGAAGGTAAGCAACTAGAACCTATCGCATCAGAAGAGCAGTCTTTCTTCTTATACCCTAGCCCAGAAGACAAATGGACTCGTTGGAGAACACCCATCCCTAAGCCATAAGGTCTAAGGTCTAAGGTCTAAGGTTTAAGGTCTTTAGCTCCCAGCTCTAAGCTCTCAGCAATGGCCGTAACTCATTCACTCTTTAAAAAAGCAGCGACATCGCTGCTTTTTCTATTCTTAAAAGGCGTAATTTAGTTATAATTCCGGCAACATTTTTATCCGAGCAATCTCTGTGCATTCTAATATTCAACTACCTGATGAGTTTCTACGCGAAATTGAGTCCATTCTTCCTTCATCACTTAACATGCAGGACTTTATTGACGCATGCAAACGCCCCTTACGGAAAAGTATTCGGGTAAATACACTGAAGGTAACCGTTTCAGAATTTAAGGAGCGAGCCGCCATCAAAGGTTGGGGCTTAGATCCAGTGCCTTGGTGTGAAGAAGGTTTTTGGATCACAGCCGATGAGTCTGCAGTCCCTCTGGGTAACTCAGCTGAGCATATGGCTGGTCTTTTTTACATCCAAGAAGCCAGCTCAATGATGCCCGTTACCGCTCTGTTCGACAACGCAAATATTGAATATCAATCCGTTCTCGACATGGCCGCAGCCCCTGGTTCAAAAACGACCCAAATTGCGGCGTTAATGAATAATAGTGGCATTTTGGTGGCCAATGAATATTCGGCTAGCCGAGTCAAAGTTCTGCACGCCAACATTGAGCGATGCGGAATAAAGAATACCGCCCTAAGTAATTTTGACGGCAAGGTGTTTGGTGGTTGGCTTCCTGAGCGATTTGATGCTGTTCTCATTGATGCCCCCTGCTCAGGTGAAGGAACCATTCGCAAAGATGCAGACGCGATGAAAAACTGGAGTTTAGCGTCGGTAAAAAGTATTGCCGACACGCAAAAAGAACTCATTGAAAGTGCTTTCCACGCCTTAAAGCCGAATGGCGTTCTTGTCTATTCAACATGTACATTGAGTACTTACGAAAACCAACAGGTTTGCCATCATTTAAAAGATACCTTTGGTGATCTGGTCGAGTTTGAACACTTAAATGCATTGTTCCCTAATGCCGATCTTGCGACCACTGAAGAAGGCTTTTTGCATATATTCCCACAGGTTTACGACTGTGAAGGATTTTTCGTCGCTCGCATCCGAAAAACCGGCCGTTCAGTTGCACCACAAGTCAAAAAGCGCATGGGGAAATTTCCGTTTGAAAAAGCGACTGAAAAAGTACAAATAGAGATTCAAAAAGAGCTTGAGGCATCCCTAAGCATTACACTGCCAAGTGATAGCTCAGTATGGCTTAGAGACAAAGATGTGTGGTTATTTCCAAATGCCTTAGAACCCATGATTGGTGAACTCCGCTTTTCTAGAATGGGTATCAAAATCGCAGAATCTCATAAAAAGGGCTACCGCTGGCAACACCAAGTCGCAACAACGCTCGCATTAGGTACAGAGGCCAACAGTGTCGTTCTTTCGACTGAGGAAGCTCGAGAGTGGTTTATGGGTCGAGACATTCGCCCAGATACCCCAGCAGGGAAAGGCGAAGTTATCGTAAAACTGGGGAACGATGTGATTGGATTAGGAAAATGGGTAGGAAATCGAGTCAAAAATGGACTTCCCCGTGAGCTCGTTCGAGATAAGAATCTCTTTTAGTACCAAAAAAACCTTTGAGAACCTAGTAAGATAGTATGAAATTCTAATGCACACGCATTTTATTACTATCTTGTACTATAATTTCCTTAAGTGATAAAACATGCTGACCCAATAAATCAAGTCGCTACGACTATTGAGAATAGGCGGTTATTGAGTCGCAGCCATTATTGAGTAAAAGTGATTAGCGTAGGCTCTGTATTAGAGTCTTTCCCCTAGGCCCAGAACAGGACGTTTTGGGCCCTTTTTTGCGTTGGATCTCGCTGCTATTTTACGAGTCGAATACCATCGCTATCGATCGTGATTTTACCTTGTTTATACAAACCACCAATCGTTTTCTTAAACGTACCTTTACTGGTTCTGAATGTGGTAAAAATCGCGTCAGGAGATGACTTGTCATTGAGCGGCAAAAAGCCTTCCTTTTTCTCAAGTAAGTCCAACACCTTCTGGCTCAGCTCATCCATCTTCGCCACGCCAATTTTTTGCAGCGACACATTTATCTTTCCATCATCTCTTACTGATTTAATGTAGCCTTTCAATTGCTTACCAACAAACAGTTTACCGAACACATCCGATGGAAAAATCATTCCCCAATGCTCACCGTTGATGATCGCTTTATAACCAAGATCACTGCGTTCTGCGATCAGTAAGTTCACTTGCTCATTAACGGTGTAACTTGCCGGTGTCTTATCCAGCAATTTATTGAACTTCGTTGTACCAACAATTCGACCCGATGCTTTATCTGAATAAACATACACCAAGATCTTAGACCCCTCGCGTAATGTCCCGCGCTGTTCACTGTATGGAACGAGCAAATCTTTCGCTGTCACACCCCAATTGACAAAAGCACCCGTACTGTTCACGCCAACAACGTCCATAAGACCCCATTCGCCAACTTGTGCGATCGGTGTTTCTGTGGTCGCAGCCAATTGATTTTCAGAGTCGAAATACAAAAATACATCGAGGTACTGGCCAACTTCTACCCCTTCAGGGAGGTGTTTTTTCGGTAATAGAGTCGTACCAAAATCATCAGCGTCTAAAAATACGCCAAAATCGGCCTTCCTTACTACTTCTAATCGGTTCACTTGACCAACATTAATCATTTTATCTGTCTCTTTTTAAATTTACGGAGATTATAACTAAACTCTGTTATCCTTTCGCTAGTTCTATTCATTAATTTTTCGATAAATTGCAGGAGCTCTATTTGGTCACCGTCGATAAACATGACGCTATTACTCTAAAAATCTCTCACGCCATGGCATTGACTAAGAAATCAGATCTCGATATCTACCTATTTGTGCCCGGTGAACTCGGCTTATCGCCAGAAGTACTTAGCGAGTCTGCCTACTATTACAGCTCGATTAATCAGAAAAGAACCTACTTTAGTGATAAAACACTGCTTCCTTTGGTGCATAGCCGACTTGCAAAACGGGGGCGATTGTCCACAACCCAATATCGAGTCAGTCTAAGTTTGTTTGCGTATCAGTATGTAATAGCGCTGGATAAAGCCGTAAGTGAGCTCAACAAGCACAACGTTGAAACCGTTAATGCCGATGATGTTGACGAAGTCATTGAGCTTGCTTTAGATATCCTTAAGCGGCTTCGAAGAGCCATTCCGTTTGAAGAGAGTTTAAAACGGTACTACGCCAATATCGATAATTACCTTTCTTGGTACACAGGGCAAAAATTCATGTCACTCGTCGCTCATATGCCGCGCGATGGTGACTATAAAACAGTGAAAGAACGTCTTATCACGATTGTGGAAAAAGAAACCGCACATCGAAAGCTCAACAACTATAACTCGAAGAAAGTTCGAGAAGATGCCACTCGAATGAGTAACAAGATGCGCCTTCTACGGCGTCTTATCGAGCACCCTATCGTTCTAAAAGAGAAAGTCACCTCGCTCGGAAAAAACATGAAGCGCGCAGTTAAGGGCATCGCCACTGGTCTCGTGATGGTCTTTGTTACCATTACTGCGATTGTTGCTCGTGATTACTGGGGTGAAATTACGGCTTCATTTATTGTGGCCATGTCTTTTATCTACGCACTTAGAGAAATTTTTAAAGACGACTTAAGAGACGTGCTTTGGCGTATCATTCGCAAAGGTAAAGCCAAGTGGCGTCGAAAATATATCGATCCCACCACGAATAAAGCCGTCGGACAAAAACATGAGTGGCTCGATTATACTGCCATGAACAAAATACCGGATCGAATCTCTCAGATACGGAAGAAGCGGGTTGTTCAACGTGAAGAGCAGATTCTTCATTATCGTTCCGAAACCGAAATGTCGACGTCGCGCTTTATGAGTGGTTATGAAGAGACCCGTGAAACGCTGCAGCTCAGTATGCGCAACTTAACGCGGTTAATGGATAAAGGTTCGAATAAGCTTTACCAACTCAATAATGGTCAGGTGACAAAAGAATCGGTAGAGAAAAGGCATTTACTCAACTTGATCGTCAAAGAAGACAATCATAACGATGAAGTACGTTATTATCGATGGAAAATCATTCTTAACCGAAGCAAAATCGTCGCCATTGAATCTATAGAACTTGACGACAAAGCCCCCAACTAGCGACGTTTTAGAGACAGCGTGAGATAAAAAATAGCCATTGGTTCATCCCCATGTAAGGTTGGACAAGTGGCTGTTATCTTCACTTCTTGATTAACTCGTTCACCACTGGAAATCGTTTCATCCAGCATTTTATCGATCAGTTCGCCATCGTCACAAAAGAAATGCACATCCGCCTCAGGGCGCTTTAAGAACTCACCTTTGACCGACTTAAACGCAAGTGAAACCTTTTCCCCTCGAGCTTGCGCTTTACTCATCGCCATGAAGCCACCAGCAACATCAGCACCAACACATAAAACACCAAAATACATGCTGTTAAGGTGGTTTTTGCTTCGTCTCTTTGTCGGGATTTTAACTTCAACACAATCGTCATCCAATTTCAAAATCTTCGGCCGTGATAACCAAATAAAAGGAACTTTGAAAAAGCCAAATAACGATAAATAGATGTTTGCCTTTTGAATTTTTGATAGCACAGTCATTTCCTTACAACTAGTCATCTGACCAGTTCACCTAGATTGCATTGATTTGTCAATGCTGGTGGCTTAATAAGTAGACAGTTAACAAAAAATCAACAAAAAAGACGCCAGGATCATAAGAACTTGGCGTCTTTTCAATCGACTTCAAACCCTGTGAATCACACAAGTGATGCACAGGTGGGGAAACAAAATAGAGAGTTACCCGGTAACAACAATTTCTAGCGCGTTGTTCTCTAATAAGTAATGATGAAGCTTTTTGTTTTCTTCAATAGCGTGAGCAATAAAAAGCAGTGGTTTCTTTGAGGTAGAAGCCCCTTTCACCATCATATCAATAAGTTGAACAACAGCTTCATTATCGACATCAAAACTGTTTTCTAACTTTTCTGATGTTCTATCAATACCAAGAGTAAACTGTGCCAAATTCTCCAAATGAATAGCGGCACCATCGAAGTAATGCAGTAATCGCTCAGCAAGTAACACAGAAGAAGGAACATCGACGCTAAACAGTACCTTCAAGCCGTTTAAGCCTCTTGGGAGGCCTTGTTCTGCCAATTTGTCTATGATGGTTGCAGCGTCAGCCAACGTTCGAACAAAAGGCACAATAATTTCTACATCAATGCCCTTTTCGCGTAATGATTTGATCACTTGGCACTCTAATGCAAAAGCAGAAGCATAAAAAGAGGAAGCAAAACGAATAACACCGCGGGCTCCAAGAGCAGGGTTAGCTTCCTTTTCTTCAATTTTGCCAGCAATTAGCGAACGAAAAGCATCACTGTCTCCACCACTCAAGCAAATACGTACATTAGTATGGGTTTCTTTAATTGCACTTTCTATCTGCGTACACAGGCTGGAAACAAAATGGTTCTGAACACTTTCCCCTGCCAATATTGCATCTAAAGAAGTCTGCTCTAGATCCGATAATGCATTATTACCATCGACTAATGAGGGATGGTAAAACACCTTGTCCATAATTAGTTCTGTAAGGGATACATAAATATGCTGTCCATTAGTCTGTAATTGTGAAGATGGAAATGCATCCCCTAGTGTGAGACCAGAAACTAAACTGTTGTTATTTGGAAGACTCATTACTGCTCCATGTCCTTTAACCGCTATTTTTTATCGAAAATACCTATTGCGTAGCGGTAATACAAGGAAAACATGACTTCGATTTTATAATCGAGAATGGTTCACAAGTTGGCCGATCAAAAATGCTTGTAGCGGATGAAACCTTATATATAAGAAAGAATAATGCGAAACGGTTTATTCCTAGAGCCAATTCCGTTATCTTTACCGCTTCGCAATTGAAGGGACAGGCAAGTACATGCCATTAAAAACAGATGAATTAAGAACCCAAGCATTGGGTCCAATGCCGACACCGGCAGAGCTTGGAAGCGCTCATCCCATTACAGAAGACGTTGCTAGCAAAATCGCTCATTCTCGTCGCCAGATAGAGAATATATTGACGGGTCAAGATGATCGTTTACTGGTTATTGTTGGGCCTTGCTCGGTACATGATACTGAAGCAGCACTAGACTACGCAGAAAAGCTAGCAAATATTCAGCAACAATACAGCAATGAACTGTTTATTGTTATGCGCACCTATTTTGAAAAGCCTAGAACCGTCGTCGGCTGGAAAGGTCTTATTACCGATCCGAACCTTGATGGTTCATACGCGTTGGAAGCTGGTTTAAACAAGGCGCGTAAGCTGCTGTTAGATATCAATAAGCTGGGCTTAGCAACCGCGACTGAGTTTCTAGACATGATAACCGGTCAGTACATTGCTGACTTAATTTCCTGGGGCGCGATTGGCGCTCGTACCACTGAGTCTCAAATTCACAGAGAAATGGCTTCTGCACTCTCTTGCCCAGTTGGATTTAAAAATGGCACCAACGGTAATGTAAAGATTGCCATTGATGCTATCCGCGCATCCAGTGCCTCTCACTATTTCTATTCACCAGACAAAAATGGCCGAATGACGGTGTATCGCACCAGTGGGAATCCATTTGGACATGTCATTTTACGTGGTGGCGACCAAGGCCCTAACTTTGATGCGCAGTCCGTAGAAAATGCGTGCGAACAGTTAGATGAATTCTCTTTACCGACTCGTTTGGTGGTTGATTTCAGCCATGCTAACTGTGAAAAACAGCACAGAAAGCAGCTGGATGTAGCCAAAGATATTTGTTCTCAAATCCAATCGGGTAAAAATCGTATCGCTGGCATCATGGCAGAAAGCTTCATCATTGAAGGTAATCAGCCAATGAAGGATCTGAATAACCTGACCTATGGTCAATCAATCACAGATCCTTGCCTAAGCTGGAACGACACTGAAACCATGCTTGATATGTTAGCCAGTGCGGTTAAAAAACGTTAAAAAATTCACATAAGGACAGAAACATGCCTTCTTTTGATATTATTTCCGAAATCGATACGGTTGAATTAAAAAATGCCGTAGATAACGCATCTAGAGAGCTAACGACTCGCTTTGACTTTCGTAACGTTACTGCCAGTTTTGAATTGCTAAAGGATGAAAACGTCAAACTCTCTACAGAGAGCGACTTTCAACTAAAGCAAATGCGCGACATCCTGCGTGGGCAACTCACCAAGCGTGGCATTGATCCTAGTGCTATGGAATCTCTAACCGCTGAGCAAACGGGTAAAAGCTGGCATCAGAATGTCTCTTTCAAGCAAGGCATCGATACCCCTGTAGCAAAGAAAATCGTTAAGGCTGTGAAGGATTCAAAAATAAAAGTGCAAGTTTCAATTCAAGGTGACAAAGTTCGTGTTAACGGTAAAAAACGCGACGATCTACAAGCTGTTATGGCCTTGGTTAAGAACGGCGAACTCGGCCAACCGTTCCAATTTGAAAACTTCCGCGACTAAACGTTGTTCGAAGCGCTCTTAACAGAGTCACTCAGCGTTATAGAAAAAAGCACGATGAAGACTGAAGTTTTTGTCTTCATCGTGCTTTTTAAAATGTGTTTTTTAAACCGTTTTTTCAGTAACCGGCTTCCACTCTGTAAGCGTGATTTCGTGCTAACAGGATTTAGCACTACCAGGAAGCAAAAATGGATCATTTTTCATCAGTAGAGCATATTCATGACTATTGTCGGAAATAAACACACACACTCGCTTACCCTGCTCTCTCGCAGCTTGCAGCTCATCGGCTAAATCGATAGGAGACTTAAAGCTAATTCGCTCTGCATCTCGTCGTGATAAATCGATAAAATCAAACGGGCAGTCCTGGTGATGCAAGACCAACTCAGATTGCTGCATATAGCGCATCGCTTTTAGTGTCAGCATCTCAACGTCATCGCCGTAACATATCCAAAAACAAAACCCATTGTCCTTTGTGCCTGACTCTAACTGCTCGTTATAATGATGCTCTAGCTGCTCTCGAGTCTTTGCCTCATTAACGGTAGAAGAGTTGAGAAACAGTTCCCAAAACTTTCTTCTTTGATCAACGGTCGGAAGGTATTCTTTTATTGAATTTCGTTTTGAAGCGGCAAAATCTGCTACGAGCGCTAAGTTGTGGGGTAACACCGTTTCTAAGGTTTCTCTGATATTACGAATCAATACAGGTGAGGCGCCTCCGCTCGATATGGCGATCTGAATACGCCCTCGGTTTACCATAGAAGGCGTTATAAAATCACAGTAAGGAAGATCATCGACCACGTTAACCATAATCCCCTGGCGCTTTGCATCCTTATGTACTTGGTGATTAAGCTCTGGGTTATCCGTTGTCGCCCATACTTGAACATACTCTTTCCGAATGCAATCAGATGAATAAAAATGCTGAAACCATTGGCATTTTTTATCCGTTACAAGCGCCTGAAGATAGTCGTCTATTTTAGGCGAGGTAATCGTAACGAGAGCCCCTGCTCTCAGGAGTGAATCAACTTTTCGACAAGCGACTTCACCACCACCGACAACCAAAACTGGTTTGTTATTTAAGTCCATAAAAAGTGGAAAATACTGCATTTCAATCCCTGAACTGGTTATTTCTCTGTTAGGTACATCCTACCAGAGTTGGGGCAACAATTTCATTACTTACCGTCTACGTATTTATTTTTAACCGAATTTAATGCGTTATGCAGTCTGTAATTCCAACCTTAGAGAAATATACATTTTTTTACACTTTGTTTACAGTTTACTTAACGGCGTTCGTTCTGTTGCTTTTATAAGGTGCGCTGTTGCACTATTTACAAGCTAGTAACATTTCGTCATTCTAACAACTGTTCGGTATTGTGATTCTCGTCAAATATCTTTTCACTATAAATATTTGAGAAAATACAAAACCTTACCTACGCTTAAAAATAGTTGATGCGAGTAGAATGAAAATTGCTATTTTTCAACTAAAAAATCAATAACAACATTTTTAGCACGTTGTATCAGGTGTCACCTGGTTTAACATGGATCATACAGGAAGGATACAAATGACAAATAAACTAACACTTCTTGCTTCTGTAGTAGCTGCATCGACTGCCCTAATGTCGACAACAGCTGCAGCTGCAGACAGCACTCTTGATAAAGTTACTAAACAAGGTTTTCTAACTTGTGGTGTCAGTACTGGTCTACCAGGGTTTTCTAACCCAAACTCGAAAGGTGAGTGGGAAGGGATTGATGTAGAATATTGTCAAGGACTTGCAGCCGCAGTTCTGGGCGACAAAACTAAAGTCAAGTATGTACCACTAACGGCTAAAGAACGCTTCACTGCTCTTCAATCAGGTGAAATCGATGTTCTATCACGTAACACAACATGGACACTTCACCGCGATACCGCGCTGGGTTTGAACTTTGTCGGTGTTAACTACTACGATGGTCAAGGTTTCATGGTTAAGAAAGACCTAGGTCTTACTAGCGCGAAAGAACTTGATGGCGCATCAGTATGTGTTCAATCAGGGACGACAACTGAACTAAACCTAGCGGATTACTTCCGTAACCAAGGTATGGCTTACAAGCCAGTTGTATTTGATACAGCAGCTCAAACATCAAAAGGCTTCGACGCAGGCCGTTGTGATGTTCTCACAACCGACCAATCTGGTCTTTACGCTCTTCGTTTAAACCTTCAGGATCCTTCTTCTGCGATGGTACTTCCTGAAATCATCTCTAAAGAGCCTCTAGGCCCTGTTGTTCGTCAAGATGACGACAAATGGTTTAACGTTGCTAAGTGGACTCTAAACGCAATGATTAACGCAGAAGAGTACGGCATTACCTCTCAAAATGCTGAGCAAATGCTTAAATCTACCGATCCAAACATCAAGCGTATCCTTGGTGTAGATGGCCCTAAAGGTAAAGCTCTTGGGATTCCAGATGATTGGGGTTACCAAGTCATTAAGCAAGTAGGTAACTACGGTGAGAGCTTTGAACGTACTGTTGGTACAGGCTCACCACTGCAGATTTCTCGAGGTGTTAATGCACTTTGGAACGCTGGCGGCTTTATGTACGCTCCACCAATCCGTTAATAACTATACAGAATGGGCGGTTTAGGCCGCCCTTTTGCTATTTAAAGTTTAACGTATAAAACGATTATGAAAATCAGTAAGTTTTATAATAAAAATGGATTTTGAGGTTATTGTTGTATGAAACCCAATCAAAGTACCGCGCCTTCCCCACAGGGAAAGAGTGCTAGCCTGCTCTACAATCCCACTTTTCGATCTGTCGTCTTCCAGATAGTTGCCGTATTGGCTTTGTTCTTTTTCATCTATACCATTGTCAACAACGCTCTCACTAACCTTGATGCTCGTGGAATTGCCACAGGTTTTGGGTTTTTAGAGCAAGAAGCTGGCTTCGGTATCGGTTTAACACTTATTGAATATGATGAAACGTTCTCATATGGCAGAACGTTCTTTGTTGGTTTACTTAACACCGCACTTGTTTCCGTTCTTGGTATCATACTAGCAACGGTTATCGGCTTTACCATGGGTATAGCAAGACTCTCTTCTAACTGGTTAGTGAGTCGCTTTGCTGCTGTGTATATCGAGATCTTTCGAAATATTCCGCTACTTTTACAGATCTTTTTTTGGTATTTCGCCGTTCTTCAAGCTTTACCTTCTGCTCGACAAAGCATGAGTTTAGGCGAAGCAATCTTTTTGAATGTTCGTGGGTTGTATTTCCCGGCTCCAATTTTTGAGCAAGGGAGTAACATTGTTATCGCTGCCTTTATCATTGGTATTATCGCGACATTTGCGATTAATATTTGGGCGAAAAATAGACAAAAGTTAACTGGCCAACAAACACCAATGGGGCGCATTGCCGCAGGACTTATCATTGGTATACCGTTGATTGTGTATGTTTTGATGGGCATGCCAATTTCTGCCGAGTACCCAGAGCTAAAAGGCTTTAACTTTAAAGGTGGCATCAGTATCATTCCTGAACTTGCCGCTCTAATGCTCGCATTAAGTATCTATACAGCCTCTTTCATTGCAGAAATTGTTCGATCGGGTATCAATGCCGTGAGCCACGGTCAAACTGAAGCCGCCATGTCACTTGGAATTCCACGAGCAAGAACTCTTAAGCTGGTTGTTATCCCTCAGGCTTTAAGAATTATCATTCCACCGCTAACGAGTCAGTACTTAAACCTGACTAAAAACTCATCACTAGCTATGGCTATTGGTTACCCAGATCTCGTCTCCGTTTTTGCGGGTACTACGCTAAACCAAACAGGACAGGCCATTGAAGTTATCGCAATGACAATGGGCGTTTACTTGACCTTAAGCTTGTTAACGTCGGCTTTGATGAATATATACAACCGCAAAGTTGCGTTGGTGGAGAGATAAGATGAGCATACATCAATTTCAACCTGACCTTCCGCCTCCAGGCAATACTGTTGGACCGGTCGGTTGGTTAAGAAAAAACCTATTTAATGGGCCAATAAACAGCGTTATCACGCTTGTTCTTGCCTATTTCTCTTTCTCACTTCTGTGGGTCATTGCAGACTGGGCAATTCTAAGCGCAGACTGGATCGGAACCACGCGTGATGCGTGTACCAGTGAAGGGGCTTGCTGGGTATTCATTAGTGTCCGTTGGGACCAGTTTATGTATGGA
>NZ_JBNGCJ010000322.1:0-4331 GCF_049974785.1 Vibrio genomosp. F10 str. 9ZD137 | reverse complement strand
CAAAAGCCGTTAACGAAGACCCACTGTAAATAGGCACATTCATCACTAGCGCTAAATCACCAGAAGTTAGAGATTCATTGTTATCAATACTATTGCCAGATGCCGTCGACTCTATGTCTCCTAGGAATCGTTGGTTTAAGCGCGCTTGCAGTGAAATTGTCGGTTTGTGACCCGCTTTTGCTCGACTTAATTCTATTTTGGTTCGTTCGACAGCGATCCCAGCCAGTTGAATATCTCGATTGTTGGACATTGATGCGTCAAGCCAAGACATCCCAGACGCTGAATTAGGAAAGTGAGCAGTATAAGAATCGGTTTTTAAAGGTTGAACTGCTTGAAACTCTTGACCAGATAGAGTTTGCAAAGAATCAAGTGCAAGCTGATATTGTACTTCCGCTTCTAATACCGCGACTTCAGATTGGTCTTTACGTGCTTGAGCTTGCAATAGATCTATCTCTGAAGATATGCCCGCTTTATTACGGTGTTGAGTGATGCTCAGGTATTGCGCCAACGCTTCTTCATTGGCTTTAGCCGTGTCGAGTAATGCTTGGTTTCTAAGCACATCAAAGTAACTCTTTGTCGTTCGATATATGAGTGCTTCATGCGCTTTAGTGACAAGAAGTTCTGCACTTTCATTGTCTTTACCTGCTATAGAAATACCGGCCTGTACTGCGGGCGTGTAGATAGATTGACTTAGGGTGATGCCCACATTACCTATCGCACCATTGCCACCATAAGTCGATTCTACAGAGTCTGAATCAACGAAGGCACTTAAGTTAAAATACGCATTAATTTGAGGCAGTAGTTGTCCTTTCGCTCCATCAATTGCAAAGCTTGATTTCTGTTGAGTAAGCTCCGCGGTGCGAAGTAACGGGTCATTTTGAATTGCGAGATTATAGAGATTTTCTAAATCGGTGGTGCTGATTATGGTGTCGGTAGAATGGTTACTTGCTGCGTGTGTAGAAAACGAGCCTGCCGCTATTAATGAGAGTATTAAGCGAGATAATTTTCTATTCATCATGTTCCTATCAATATATTTTAGCGAGTAAATCGGTACGATTTAACGATTCAAGCAGACCTCCCTATCTATTTGAAAAGTATCGCGGGTTAATGTGATGAGAAGAATAGACGCTCAATAAGGGGGGTGATAGGTCATTTGGTGACAGTAAAGCGGTAGTGTGAAGTGTGCTATTTGGATGGATTTAAAGGTCAGTTTAATGAGATACCGTTGAAGACAGATAACGCTCTCCAGGCGATTGAGGCGCAGCAAAACGAGAAAGACGCCAAAGGCACAGTAAAGCTCCAAAGGCAAAGAGTACCGAGCCTGTCTATCACTCGGTACTCTGTGCCTAAATAGAAAATAAGGGGCTAGTTTTGTAATTGTCGAAAGTGGGCGATGTATTGTTCGATGGCTTTTGAAATGGATTGCCTAACCACCGCCATTTGCTTCGAGTGTGGTGACCATAGCGAAATCGGAAATTTAAACCCATTTTTCATCTGACTGACTTTAAGCTCTTGAATGTTATCGGTTACATACTCAGATTCTGACAGGGCTTTGGGTAACCATGCCCAACCTAATCCTTCTTGAACTAATTTAATCACTAAGGCGAGCTGATCCACGTCTTCATGCTGGGCTGATACCAACAGTTTCTCTTTCATCCCTTCATCAACGAGAGATTTAAGAACAAACTGACGGCTACTCTGTAAAGCGCCAAACACTTGATCGTCAGGTAGCTGAGCTAATTCACTGCCTTTTTGTACAAAAGGGACAAATTCAATATGGCCTAGAAACGTGGTATCAAGATTCTGCATAGCAGAGCTTTTATGAATATTCACCAGACCAAATTGAAAGTCACCGTTCTCTATCCCTTCTTTGATTTCTTGTTTTGTTCGGACCAAGAAGTTCACTCGCATCATTGGAAAGTCGTTAGCGAGTTGAACTCGAATGTTCGATAAAATCCGGTGTGGTAAAATACTAGGGTAGGCAACGGTAATGCTTTCCATCGTTCCATATGAAAGGCTTAGCGCCACCTTATCAAACACTTGAGCTTGAGATAGCGCTTGTCGGGCATAATGGTACAACAAGTGGCCATCTTCGGTTGGTTCGACGGAGCGTCCAATGCGATTAAAAAGAGAGACAGCAAGTTGGTCTTCCAAATTGGTAATGACCTGCCCAACGGTCGTACGGTGTTTATTTAATTGGACGGCGGCTTTGCTGAAAGAAAGTTGCTCGTATACCGTCACAAATGCTAGAAGTTGCTCTAGGCTAAAATTCATATCCCATGCTCTCTTATAAAATTCCTTTTTAGAACATATCATCTATTAACAAAAATGCTAGGCTGGCCGAGGGATTAGTACCAAATTTGAGTCACGTAATTGGCTTGGGCGAGCATCCATTGCTGGGTTAAGGGATCACTGTTGTCCAAGGGCCACTTTGGTTCACTTTATGATAACCATAGTCATATAGGGCGTTCATATATTGTAAGTCGAACATGTCTTTTGTCGCTTTAGTGCCATTGAAGTCCTCCCCCATGTAAGTGAAAGACACATCTAAATCACTAAGCTGAGAGAAGTACATCATCCGGTAGAGATCGCCTCTAGCTTGTCTAACGGTCATGCTTTGTAGGCTGCGTGACAGCAGTGATATTCCTTTGTCCGGTATCGCTTGGTAGGGCAGATTAAAGACACCATTGCGGATCACATGGACTTGGGGTTTTGTCGATAAGCCAAGCGCTTGACTGACTTTCGTGAAATCTGTTTGTGCAATGTCGAAAAACATCTGTGTCGCCAGCCCTCCGTCGACGTGCAGCTCTTCATAGTGTTTATTATTCTCAATCACATCAATGAATTGAGGTGGGAACACACCAGGAATGGAAGCGCTGGCTGCCAATACTTGGTGTATCAAGCCGACTTTGTTGGGGAGGTCACTGTCTGCTATGCGACCAATGTTCCAAACCATGAGTCTTTCAGAGTCAAACTGAGTCGTACCCACAAACAGGCGTTGCCCAGATTGATGTTTTAGTGCAATTTTTTGGATCATTTCTGGGGTATAGACACTTTCAATAAAATCATAGAGGCTTTCTCCATTGGTGAACGCGTCTTTGAAAAGGGTGTTTAAGAAGTTTTGTTTACCCAGCAGCATGGCGTCATTGATGCCTAGCATGACCTTTTTGAGTCTTGGAATATCTTCGCCACCGACAAAAACGAACGGGGCGACCAAAGCGCCAGCGCTAATACCTGTGATGACGGTATAGTCTTCAAGTTGTTCATTGTCGTACAGTGCGTTGATCAGTCCCGCTCCAAATGCACCGTTTGCTCCACCACCTGACAGAGCAAGAATATTCAAGCGATCACCATCCACATGCAACGGCGTCGACTGAGTTGCTTCATCGTAGAGAAAATCTAAAGATTCAGTAAACCAAAAGCGGTAAGGCTCTTCTGTTTGTTTCGAGTCTTGTTCTATTTTATTCGATGTGGCCGAAATAGAAACGGATCGGTAGTTGTCTTCGGTGACACGCGTATCTAAGGTGTGTGGTGAGCTGCACGCCGTTAACAACAGTGCGAGAAATAGAAATATTGGGGACGATGTTTTGTGTTTCATAGCTCGACTCTTTTGTTGATCACCGACTCCTTTTAGTGATGTTAATGGGTTCACTGCGCTTTAAAGCCAGCGTCTTTGCTAAAGTACAGTGTTAAGATACCGTTTTGATTGAGCGCGACTTTAACTGGACGCCACTTTCATTGGATGGAAGTGATAACTGGGCTCAATAAACTCATTTTGTGCTCTAATGATGTCCAGCTCCCACCCGCCGAGTTCTTCCGTGATTTTTAACACACCGTAAGCGGCATTGTTAGCATGCTCAAAAGCGAGAAACGGTGACATTCCTTTGACTAATCCGGCGGTAAATAGGCCGGTAATGATTTCGTCGATGCCCACCACAGGTTGATCAAAATGAACATAAGGACGATGAGCTAAATAACAAGCTTTGGGGGTACTTAGCATCATGGTTGAATTGAGGTCCTCAAAACCTGGAAAATTTTTCAGAAGAACAAATTTCGGACCTTTATCCATGACTTTTTGGCAGGCTGTTATCGCCTCTTCTAACGTGCCGATGTCCATGTTCGCCAGGCAAGTTAATTCATCGCGACCGATGACCAAAGCATCTGCAATAGAACAGAGGTCACGAGCTATGGTTACGGAGGTTTTTATTATCGGCTGCTCATTATTATCAAAATCGATCATTGGATGGCTAACGTAAAGCGCTTGTGAGTTCTTTTGCTTAACGAGGCTGACGACGTTTGCGATCGCGTTGCTTTGCTCAACCGTGCAGATG
>NZ_JBNGCJ010000321.1:0-1168 GCF_049974785.1 Vibrio genomosp. F10 str. 9ZD137 | reverse complement strand
CCGCAATGGCAACCGCCATGGATATTCGGCTGGCGAGCAATTCTTTCTTCTCTGATATATTGGGGTTTATTACCCCTTTGATTAAATCATGCGATATGGAGGATGAGATAGCCAACAATAGACCGGCAGCGGTTGATAGTGCAGCTGCTAGACCACCTGCTGCAACCAAAGCGATAACCCAGTTAGGCAGTTTTGCAATCTCAGGGTTAGCCAATACCATGATGTCGCGGTCAACTTTCAGCTCATTGGTCTCTGAGCTAGAAGTATAGTTGATGTTGCCATCATTATTTATGTCATCAAAACCAAGTAGCCCTGTTTTTTCCCAGTTCTTAAACCAGTCAGGACGTTCATCATAAGCAAGGTACTGACCAGGAGCTGGATTTACCGTATCCATTAGGTTTAGGCGTGCCATTGCTGATACAGCAGGTGCTGTCGTATAAAGAATAGCAATAAAGAATAGTGCCCAACCTGCTGATGTACGCGCATCACGAACCTTTGGTACAGTGAAGAAACGAATGATTACGTGAGGCAGACCCGCTGTACCAATCATCAGTGACATCGTGTAGACGAACATATTTAATGTATCGCCCCGGACCTGGGTGGTGTATTCACTGAATCCGAGCTCGGTGACGACTTGGTCTAGCCGGTCGAGCAAGTAGACATCGGTTCCTATCATGGTACTCCCTAAACCGATTTGGGGTAGAGCGTGACCAGTAAGTTGCAGAGAGATAAAGACTGCTGGAATAGTGTAAGCTAAAATGAGTACGCAATACTGAGCAATCTGCGTGTAAGTGATCCCTTTCATTCCGCCCATTACAGCGTAAATGAATACGATACACATACCAATGATAAGACCGGTTGAGTAGTCAACTTCTAGGAAACGTCCAAATGCAACGCCAACCCCTTTCATTTGACCAATAACATAAGTAACCGAAGCGATAATCAAACAAGCAACGGCAACAACACGAGCGGTTTTGGAGTAAAAACGCTCACCTACAAACTCAGGCACCGTAAACTTACCAAACTTACGTAGGTAAGGTGCTAGAAGTAGGGCAAGTAGTACATAACCACCTGTCCAGCCCATTAGGAAGACTGAACCACCATAACCCATAAAAGCGATTAAACCGGCCATCGAAATAAACGATGCGGCAGACATCCAGTCAGCGGC
>NZ_JBNGCJ010000320.1:0-2143 GCF_049974785.1 Vibrio genomosp. F10 str. 9ZD137 | reverse complement strand
TCACTGACTTACTGTGATTGGTATAAAATCAGCCTAAAAACTGGGCACTAAAAGAGTACACTATCCTACAAAAACATAACGCCTTATGGCTGAGATTATCGCTCTTAAACCACAAAAAAAGCCGCTAGTTTCCTAGCGGCTTTTTAAATACCATATCTCAACATTGAAGCTGATTAATAAAACGCCTTATGGCATTTCATCCAGATCTTCACCTTCTTTCTCAACTTGAGTTGGCATTAGGTGCTCTCGTTCAATACCTAGTTTCAATGCTAATGCTGAAGCCACATAGATTGAAGAGTAAGTACCGACAGTAATACCTAATAGCAACGCTAACGCAAAACCATGAATCATCGCTCCGCCTTGAGTAAACAGCGCAATAACCACAAATAAAGTAGTACCTGAAGTGATCAAGGTACGACTCAAGGTTTGAGTAATAGAGTTATTCATAACCTCAGGTGGTTCACCGTTACGCATCTTACGGAAGTTTTCACGGATACGGTCAAATACAACGATAGTATCATTGAGTGAGTACCCGACGACCGTCAGCAAAGCCGCGACAATAGTTAAGTCCACTTCAATTTGCAATAACGAAAAGATGCCTAGAGTAATGATAACATCGTGTGCAAGAGCCATAACAGCCCCCGCCGCCAAACGCCACTCGAATCGAATCGATACGTAGATCAAAATACAGATTAGAGAAGCAAGAATCGCAAGCCCCCCCGCTTCTGTCAGTTCATCACCCACATTCGGGCCAACAAACTCGATTCTGCGCATTTCAACGCTTTCCCCTGTGCCATCTTTAATAGCATCGAGGATTTGGTTACCTAACGTTTCGTTTGCAATACCGTCACGTGGACGAAGACGAACCATCACTTCACGTGCTGAACCGAAGTTCTGTACCGTAGCATCACCAAAGCCTTCAGCTTCAAGCGCCTCACGGATATCTTCTAGATTGGCAGGTTGCTCAAAACCCACTTCAATCAGTGTGCCGCCAGTGAAGTCTAACCCCCAGTTCAGCCATTTGGTTGAAAGGGTAAAGATGGCAGCCGCGATCATCACCAAAGAGAAAGCAAACGCTACTTTCGACCAACGCATGAAGTCGATCGTTTTCTCTGCTCTTAGAATTTGAAACATAATAATTCCTAGCCTTAGATCGACAGTTTATCGATGCGCTTACCACCATATAGCAGGTTAACCACACAACGGGTTCCTACAATCGCAGTAAACATAGAAGTCAAAATACCAATAGATAGCGTGACAGCGAAACCTTTAATCGCACCTGTACCCACTGCAAACAAAATGATCGCCGTGATTAAGGTGGTGACGTTCGCATCGGCAATAGTACTGAATGCATTTGAATAACCTTGGTGAATCGCTTGTTGAGGGTTTTTCCCTTCGCGAAGTTCTTCACGGATACGCTCAAAGATCAGTACGTTTGCATCCACCGCCATACCCACGGTCAAGACAATACCGGCAATACCAGGCAGCGTCATTGTCGCCCCCGGAATCATCGACATAACGCCAATAATAAGCACCAAGTTAGCCATCAGAGCCATATTTGCGATGAAGCCAAATTTACGGTAGTAAACCAACGTAAATAGCATAACCGCGACCATACCCCAGATCATCGCTTGAATACCCATATCAATGTTCTGTTGTCCCATCGATGGACCGATAGTACGTTCTTCAACGATTGAAATTGGCGCAATCAAAGCACCAGCACGGAGCAATAACGCAAGGTTGTGCGCTTCAGCAACAGAATCAATACCCGTAATACGGAAGTTACGGCCAAGTGCAGTTTGAATTGTCGCTTGGTTAATCACTTCTTCATGCTTAGATAGAATCACGCTACCTTCAGGTGTTTTACGGCCACTGTCTTTGTACTCTGCAAATACGGTCGCCATGAGCTTACCGACATTTTGACGAGAGAACGTCGACATCTTGCTACCACCTTCACTATCGAGTGAGATGTTCACTTGCGGGCGACCATATTCGTCAACACTTGAGCTGGCATCAGTGATATGAGCACCGCCTAAGATGACGCGCTTTTTAACCACGACAGGGCGTCCATCACGGTTAGTTTTTATTTCGCTACCCGCTGGTGCTCGGCCACTTGCCGCAGCAGAAAGATCGGCTTGGTCAT
>NZ_JBNGCJ010000319.1:0-8609 GCF_049974785.1 Vibrio genomosp. F10 str. 9ZD137 | reverse complement strand
GACAGCCGTCAATAGTCACGTTCGCAGTGCTCAGTTATGGTTAGAGAGAGAACGGTCAGATAAGGCCGTAGCCAATTTGCATAAAATTGAACGGTTGCTCGAAAAAATTGCGGCGATTACCGGCCATTTAAAAGCGTTTGCGCGCAAAAGCGATGGGAAAATAGAAAATGTGGTGTTGTCGAACGTCATTGAGGATGCAATAGAGCTGTTTGAAACCCGACAAAATACCTTGTCGATTGATTACCTAAAACAAACAGAGCTTAACGTTCGAGCGAATCGCATTCGACTAGAGCAAGTATTAGTGAATCTCATCAGTAATGCGTTAGACGCCGTTGAGCACTGTGATCATCCTCGCCTTGAAATATCAGTAAAAGCGTTTCCAGCGACGGTTGAAATTTCAGTGCGTGATAATGGTCTAGGCATCCCCAAAGATGAACTGCCTTTTTTGTTTGACCCCTTCTATACCCGCAAAACCACGAGCAAAGGGCTTGGGCTAGGTTTGTCTATTGCATACAACATAATCAAAGACTTTGGCGGTTCGATTCGTGTTGAATCAATTGAGTACCAAGGTTCAGAATTTATCGTCACCCTTCCAAAAGGCACACACTTATGACTCCCCAAAAACACATAGTCCTCATTGATGATGAAATAGACGTCATCGAAGCCATGAGCGAAATGCTGGAGCTTGAAGGCTTTAGCGTGACACCGTTTACGGACCCAAATGTCGGCCTCAAATCACTGAATGCGAATTGCCAATCGGTGGTGTTGTGTGACGTACGAATGCCCAAAGTGGATGGATTAACGTTATTGAGTTCCATTCAAAATCGCGCGCCGAATGTTCCAGTGCTGCTAATGAGTGGGCATGGCGATATTCCGATGGCGATAGAAGCGATGAAAGCGGGGGCATTTGATTTTTTAGAAAAACCATTGAACCCGGGGGAGCTTGTCGAAAAACTCGATCTGGCATTGATTCAAAGCCAGCAAAATCGACCGAAAACTCGCGATGATGGGGAAGTGGTCGAATGGCCAATTGAATCGGTTGTGATTGGTCAATCAAAAGAAATCGATAACATTCGCAAGCAAGTGTTGGCCTTGTCTCGTACCGGAGTTGATACCATTATTAATGGTGAAACAGGGACAGGCAAAGAAGTCATTGCACGGGCTTTACACCAGTTCAGTCGCCGAAAATCTAAGCCATTTGTGGCGATTAACTGTGGCGGTATGACGGAAAGCATTATTGAAAGTGAGCTGTTCGGTCATGAAGCGGGTTCGTTTACCAGTGCGAACAAAAAGCGAATTGGAAAAATTGAACAAGCCAATGGTGGGACACTGTTTCTTGATGAAATAGAAAGCATGCCAATGGCGGTACAAATCAAATTACTGCGCGTGATACAAGAACGCATGATTGAGCGTGTGGGTGGGAATGAACTGATTTCCGTCGATATCGTCGTTGTCGCTGCGAGCAAAACGGATTTAGCGAACTTAAGTGAATCCGGTGGTTTTCGTTCAGATCTCTTCTATCGCCTTAATATTGCGAGCTTAAACTTACCCGCACTTCGCCATAGAAAAGAAGACATTCAGGTACTCTTTCGACACTTTGTGATTCAAGCCAGTCAAAAGTACAAAACACGTCCGTCGACGATTTATCCCGAACAAATTCAGCAGTTATGTCGGCACGAATGGCCGGGGAATGTTCGCGAATTAAGGAACGTCGCTGAGCGATTTGTGTTAGGCATTGTGGGGGATGGTTTTGATTTGCAGTCACCCATTTGTGAGGCGTCGGGTGAGGATTTTGCGTTTGAAAAGCAGATGGAGCATTACGAAAGAAACGTCTTGATGGAAGCGTTAATTGAAACCTCAGGCAATATTAACGAAGTGTCTAGCAAGTTGAATCTGCCCCGTAAAACCCTTTACCGGAAAATGAAAAAGCATCAACTGGATAAAGACAGTTTCAAAATGTCATAACCTATGTTTTCTAAGATTGTTTTCCAAAACTCCTTAATGACTGGTCATCCCAATGACGTCAGCGAAACGACTTGCATGGCGAAATGAGTTGAGTATTCAGTCAGCGATTAACAGGGACAAGAATGACTCATTTAAAAGTGGTATGAATAAAGAATATATTCAACTTATTGTAATAAAAGACTTTTAGTATTTGGCACAATGCGTGCAATCCCTACGCAGTGGCTTGAGTCCACATGAGGTCATTTCGGGGTATAGCCAAAGCGTACGCGACGGTTATCCAGCACCGAGTGGCTGAATAAGGAAATGAGAAAATAATTGCTTGTTGCAAGGAGATACAAACATGAAGCAAATACTGAAAGGTTCTATTGCACTGATACTTGGCGTGAGTTCAATAACGGCATGGGCTGCGCAAGAGTCAGCAGACTTAGGTCCTCGTCCACTCTTTTTAGTCAACAATATGGACGAGAGCCCTTTGAAAACGAAGCTGCTGAGTTGCAGTGAAGGGCCTTTTCATCGTAGCGATTTTTCTATTGGGCATCGCGGAGCGGCCATGCAGTTTCCAGAGCACACGAAAGAATCGTACTTAGCGGCGATTCAAATGGGCGCGGGCGTCGTGGAGTGTGATGTTACGTTTACAAAAGATAAAGCCTTGGTATGTCGTCACTCACAAAGTGATTTGCACACAACGACGGATGTCTTAGCTCATCCAGACCTTGCGAAGAAGTGTTCGACGCCATTTACACCGGCTAACCCCGTGACTGGCGAAGATGCCAAAGCGGAATGTCGCACCTCTGATTTCACTCTTGCTGAGTTTAAGACGCTGAAAGGGAAGATGGATGGTGCAAACCCTAAAGCAACCACGGTTGAAGAGTACATGAATGGGACTCCGGGCTGGAGAACTGACCTTTATAGTCAAAGCGGCACATTAATGACTCATGCTGAAAGTGCGGCGTTATTTAAAGAGTATGGTGTGAAAGTGACGCCTGAGCTTAAATCGGCGGATGTAGAAATGCCTTTCAACGGGTTTACTCAAGAGATGTATGCACAAAAGCTGGTGGATGAACTGAAAGACGCAGGTTTTGAGCCTTCTGATACTTACTTGCAATCATTCAACCTTGACGATGTGAAGTACTGGATCAACGAAAACCCTAAATTCGGTAAACAAGCCGTTTATCTGGATGATCGTGTTTATGAGCAAGCTGACTTTGTTGCCTCTGTAGAGAATATGAAAGAGCTGCACGATGCAGGTGTAAAAATCATCGCACCCCCTCTATTTGCTTTGGTCGATCTCGATGAGAACAATGAACTGGTGGCATCTAACTACGCGAAGCTAGCGAAGGGTGCTGATCTGGATATCATTGCATGGACCCTAGAGCGTTCAGGCTCGCTTGCACAAGGTGGTGGTTGGTATTACCAAAGTGTTAAGCAAGGGATTAACAATGATGGCGATATGATGAAAATGCTCGATGTATTGGCACAAGATGTTGGTGTGTTAGGGGTGTTCAGTGATTGGCCAGCAACCGTCACTTACTACGCTAACTGCATGGACAGTGAGGCTTAGGGGATGTATTAGGCCCGTCGCTATTTAGAGGCATTTCTGTGCGTGGCCGAGTAGACAAATTTTCAAGAAAAAGAAAGAGAAAAAGCAGTGAACCAAAGAGCCTTCGGGCTCTTTTTTTGCCTTTGAACTTAAGGAGCTTGAATCTATGTACCTTGTATTTTTAAGGACTGGCTTTTGAGGACAATAATGACCCAAATGAAGGTCATTTAATTGGACAGCAATGACACAAAGTTTCTTTGATATTCTTTGTGCTTGGTTAAATAATTGAAAATAAAAGGATAAAAACATGGCACAAACTCTGCAATAACGATGGTGACTTTCAACAATAAGTAAAAATAAGGTTTAAATATGAAAATCAGTGTTAAAGGACTGTTAATCGCTAGCTCATTACTACTCCCTTCATTGGCTATGGCAAGCGACTGCTCTAGCCGTGGTGTGTTAGACGATCGATACTGTGACGAAAACCAAGATCTAGTGGCTGATTCACCGAAGAATCCAGATGAGTGGAACGATCCAAGTACGCTGGTGTTTACCTACACGCCAGTTGAAGACCCTGCATTGTACAAAGACGCGTTTGCAGATTTCCAAGCTCACCTCAGTAAGATTACTGGCAAGCGAGTGATTTACTACACGGTTCACTCTAATTCTGCACAAGTAGAAGCGATGCGTTCTGGTCGTCTTCACGTTGCTGGCTTCTCGACAGGCCCAACGGGTTATGCCGTTAACCTAGCGGGTTACGTACCCATTGCAGTGAAAGGTGACGAGTCGGGTTTTCAAGGCTATAACCTCATCACTATTGTACGCAAAGACAGTGGCATCGATACGATGGCTGATCTAAAAGGTAAAAAGGTTGCACACACATCTGCCTCTTCCAACTCTGGCAACCTTGCACCACGTGCGCTCTTTCCTGCTGAAGGGTTAGTACCCGATGAAGACTACAAAGTACTTTACTCTGGTAAACACGACCAATCTATTTTGGGTGTGTTCAATGGCGACTACGATGCGGCACCAGTGGCATCTGATGTCTACGATCGTATGGTAGCCGCTGGTCGTGTAGACGATTCTGTATTGAAAATCATTTACCGCAGCCCACGATTCCCTACCTCGGCATTCGGTTACGCTCATAACCTAAAACCAGAACTGGTAGACAAAATTAACGAAGCCTTCTTCAGCTACCGTTTCACACCTGAAATGAGAGCATCATTCAAAGGTGCGGATCGCTTCTCACCGATTTCTTACCAAGAAGAATGGGGTGTTATCCGCGATATCGCTCATGCAACGGGCACGGCTTATACCAAAGCAGGATTGAAAAAACTGGCTGAAAAAGATGCGGCTAAACGTGCCAAGAAAAAGGCGGCAGAGTTAGCAAAACAAGCCAATAGCCAGTAGTTCTCGTCTTCACCTAATCCAACACTCTAAAAATCTATGCCCTGACCGGTAGGGCATAGTTCATCTTAATATTTGTACAAGGAAATGCAGTATGGCCGAAGTAAGCTGTGACGGAATAAAGATCAACAATCTTTATCATGAATATGTGGCAGGAAAGCCAATCCTTAAAGGCATCAACATTGATGTTAAAGAACCAGGAATTATTGCGATTATTGGGCCTTCAGGAACGGGGAAAAGTACGCTTTTACGTTGTATCAATCGTCTGAATGATCCTAGCCAAGGTGAAATCATATTTGATGGTACGGATCTCACGCAACTTAAAGGACAAGCGCTTCGCAAGGAGCGTCGTCATATCGGTATGGTGTTCCAGGAGTACAACTTAGTAGAGCGCCTAACGGTCCTTGAAAACGTGTTAAGCGGGCGCTTAGGCTACATGACGGCATGGAATGCATGGCGTCGTAATTACTCGGAAAAAGATCTCGAGAAAGCCTTTGAACTGCTTGAATTTGTTGGCTTACAAGACTTTGCTAACCAACGTGCCGATAGCTTATCAGGAGGCCAGAGACAACGTGTTGGTATCGCGCGTGCCGTCATGCAAGACCCTTATATTCTGTTGGCCGATGAACCTACATCGTCACTTGATCCTAAAACCGCGGTTGAGATTATGGAACTCATGGAGACGTTCGCCGAGCAGAAAAACATTCCGGTTTTGGTGAACATCCACGATGTGAATTTGGCGAAACGTTACGCAAAGCGCATCATCGGTATGTGTAATGGCAAGGTTCATTACGATGGTAGCCCTGAGGGTATTTCAGAAGACGATCTGAAGATCATTTACGGGGGCGAGTCATGGCTGAATTAACCCCAAGCCCTTTGACAAGCGGGCCTTCTTCTAACGGCACTTCTATTGATCGTAAAAATCCGTTCAAGGTGTCTTGGCTTAATCGTGCCATTATCGCAGCGGTTGTAGGCTACCTATTTTATAGCGTATCGATGCTTGGTCTAACCGTTGACCGTTTGGTAATAGGTTTTGGTGAAAGTGAACGACTTTTATCGCGCATGTTTCCGCCTGATTTTTCTCGTTCAAGTTTATTACTGAGCGGTCTTGCCGAAAGTCTGCAAATCGCTATTATTTCGAGCTTCTTTGGGATCCTCATTTCACTGTTTCTGGGGTTGCTCGCGGCTCGAAATATGATGCCTTCTCTTGTTTCAACGCCTGTGCGTGGCTTTATTGCTTTATGCCGTTCTTTCCATCCGGTGATCATCGCCATCTTGTTTGTTAAAGCGGTGGGTTTTGGTGCTTTAGCGGGCATTCTTACCTTAGTGTTTGCGTCGATTGGCTTTATTGCCAAGCTGTTTGCGGAGTCCATTGAAGAGATTTCGTTTAAACCAGTCGAGGCGATTAGAGCGACGGGTGCGAGCTTCGCCAGTGTCATCTTGTATGCGGTCATGCCTCAAGTCTTTTCGCGTTTTATTGGCTTTGCAAGTTACCAGTTAGACTCCAATTTACGTAACTCAACGATGGTCGGTATTGTAGGAGCCGGAGGGTTAGGAGGGACGCTGTTCTCTGCTTTCCAACGTTTTGACTATGATTTTGTGGCCGCCATTTTGATCACTATCATCGCATTGATTTTAGTCGGTGAGTTTCTTTCTAATATTGTTAGGAGAGTGTTTTAATGACAACCGCCTCTATCGATAAAGAGTGGCAACGCTTCACGCCTAGTGAGCGCATTGCCCGGTTCGCTATTTACTTCAGCTTAGTCTGTGCGATTGTGTGGTCGTGGCAGACCGTGGAAGTGATTCCTGAGTTCTTGTATGACGCACCTGCGCAGTTTGCTGACATGTTTCAGAGAATGGTTCCATTGGACTATGCTTTTTATCCTGAATCGATTCACGCTGCGATGATTGAGACGCTCAATATTGCCACATTGGGGACGCTGTTTACCCTGATATTTGCGATTCCTTTGGCGTTACTGAATGCGCCAAATATTACACAAAATAAAGTGTTAAATTGGGTCGCTCAATTTTTCCTTGTGGCTTCCCGTTCGGTCAATTCACTGGTTTGGGCTTTGTTGTTTATCGCACTGTTCGGCCCTGGCGTTCTTGCTGGTGTGATGGCGATTGCCATTCGTAGTATAGGGTTTGTCGGGAAGCTGTTGGGGGAAGCACTTGCTGAAGTCAATATGGGGCCAATTGAAGCGCTCCGTGCGACGGGTGCTTCATGGATGAGTGTCATATTGAAAGGGTACTGGCCTCAAGTTATGCCTGCTTTTTACTCTATTGTTTTGTTCCGTTGGGACATCAATGTTCGAGAGTCTGCCGTATTAGGGTTGGTTGGCGCTGGTGGCATTGGTGTGGTGCTTAATGACGCACAAAACTTGTTTGAATGGCAGAAAGTATCGATGGTGCTGTTGAGTATTTTTGTGGTGGTCATTATTGCAGAAGCCGTGGTCATCCACATTCGAAACAAATTGATCTAGTTTTTGCTTCCTAAACACAACCATCAGATAAAACGGCTAGAGCTCAGTGACTCGATTAGCCGTTTTATCTTTTGGATCAAGATTGTCCATTTTTTTGTTTCAGCAGTGCCTTGATCTCAGAAAGCTCTTTTTGCAATGATTCGACTTGCTTGTGTGTCGCGAATATTTGTCTTGGTTCATGGTCCGGAGTCAGCAAGGGCATATCCGAGTCTTTGTCTTGCTCGGCTATAGCATGCTCAGCGGTCATGGTTTCGATCACCACACCGATCATCATGTTGAGAAAGACAAACGCAGTCAGAAAGATAAAAGTAAGATAGTAAAACCAGCTCATTGAGTAGACAGCCATGGTTTCATACATGACGTCTGTCCAGTCTTCAAACGTAGCAACACGGAATAACGTCAACATTGAAATTGAAACGTCTCCCCATAACACCTCGTTGATGTCAGAAAAAACTAAGCTGCCAATCACTGCGTAGATGTAGAAGATGATGAACATCAACACGGCGATATAGCCCATCTTTGGAATCGCTTTAAATAGAGCGTTTATCAGAATCTTGAGCTGAGGTATCGCGGACACCAGTCGAAGCACGCGAAATACACGCAATAGTCGCGCAATGAGAATACCTTGCCCAGCGGTCGGTATCAGGCTACCAATAACGATAATTGCATCGAACCAGTTCCACCCACTTTTAAAAAAATCCCATTTATTTTTGTAAGAGAAGAAGTTGATGACAAGCTCAACGAGGAAAAATAGCAAAATGAACTTATCGAGCCAGTAAATAGCCACGTTGAAACTTTCAGGAAGCTCAAACGTATTAGCACCGATGGTGAGCGCAGCAAGGACGATGACCAGAACAGTAATGGCTTGGAAGTATTTGTTGTTATTAATGGCGGTCAAACGCACGTGCAATGAAGAAAACATGGATACAAACCCTTTTACTAAGACGATACCTAGAGTGATAAATCTGTTCGAGAAAACATTCTAGCGTTCGAATATTACATGGCTAGCGGGCGCTGTAAATAGGTAGTGAACCACATAATAGTAAGCAAATAAAAACGCCCAGAGTCAGTGACACTAGGCGTCTTGGTCAGAGTGAACCACGATGAGCGTGAAGGAAACACGCTTTAATTTGTCGTTAATGCTGAATGAAAAAGTTTACAGCTCGCCAACGGTAGCCCATACAGCCGCGAGCATATCATGGCCGAATTTAACA
>NZ_JBNGCJ010000318.1:0-25074 GCF_049974785.1 Vibrio genomosp. F10 str. 9ZD137 | reverse complement strand
AAGCGAACCTAGCTAACTCAACTTTAGTATTTGTGAGTCACGATCCAACACTCGAAGCGCTCTTTGATCGGTCCATTAACCTAAAGCAACTAAATAAAGCAGGTGAAAGCCAATGACTGCGATAACTAGCCTAGCTTGGAAGAGCGTTCGAAACCGCAAAACGACCGCCATTCTAACTATTTTAACCGTCGCTATTTCCGTCATATTACTGATGGGTGTCGAGCGTATCCGAACTCAAGCTAAAAACAGCTTTGCCAATACCATATCGGGCACTGATTTAATCATTGGTGGCCGTTCAGGGCAGGTAAACTTACTGCTCTACTCTGTGTTCAGAATTGGGAATGCCACCAACAACATCGACTGGAAAAGCTATCAAGAGTTCAGTCAACATAATGCGGTTGATTGGGCTATTCCGATTTCCTTGGGTGATTCTCATCGTGGATTTAGAGTCATGGGAACCAATGAAAGCTACTTCCAACATTACAAATACGGAAGTAAGCAATCACTAACCTTTAGTAGCGGCCAGTCATTTAGTCAACTATTTGAAACAGTCGTAGGGTCGGATGTTGCTAAATCTCTTGGATATCAGGTCGGCAGTGAAATCATTATTGCCCATGGCATCGGAGATGTCGGGTTTGCAAGACACGACAACCTTCCCTTTACCGTCGTCGGTATTCTTGCACCCACAGGCACACCCGTAGATAAAACAGTCCACGTTTCGCTCGAAGCAATTGAAGCGATTCATGTTGGCTGGGAATCAGGTGCACATCTGGGGAATACGCCGTCAGCGGATCAGTTGAATCAACACCAATTTGAACCAAAACAAATTACCGCTATGATGGTGGGGCTAAAATCGAAAATTCAAACGTTTGCACTGCAACGCCAAATTAACACTTACACACAAGAGCCTCTTAGTGCCATCATGCCCGGTGTTGCACTTCATGAACTTTGGGGAATGATGTCTGTCGCAGAGCAAGCCCTTATGGCCGTTTCGGTATTTGTTGTTATTGCTGGTCTCCTTGGTATGCTCAGTAGCCTCTTGACCAGCTTGCAAGAGCGCAGAAGAGAAATGGCGATCCTCAGAGCAATGGGAGCGCAACCAAAGCATGTGTTTGCACTATTAATAAGTGAAGCGAGCGCGCTGACATTTTTAGGTATCTTAGTCGGCGTAGGCGGCTTATATTTAGCTTTGGCCGTTGGGCAACCTATCATTCAGCAACAATTTGGGATAACCATCACCATGGGGGCAATGACAACCTATGAATGGATTCTATTAGGGTTTGTTCAACTTGCTGGTATCATCATCGGCTTTATTCCAGCACTAAGAGCTTATCGACAATCGCTTAGTGATGGCATGACAATCAGAATTTAGGTAACACTATGAACAAAATTTTCTTATCGATAATGCTGTGTTTTTCGGTACTGCTACCCAATATCACCCTAGCGTCTGACGATGCAATGGTACTTGATTGGATTGATTTAGTGCCTGAAAGCGAGCGTAATCAATTTGATGCTGTAGGGATGCCGGCCTTAGATCACTCAGGTGATACAATGGCCCAATCTAAGGTAGGTTCGGTACGCCAAGAACTGAACAACAGTATCGTCAAAATACCGGGCTTTGTTATCCCACTCGAAGGGGATGCAAACAAAGTAACTGAATTTCTTTTGGTACCGTATTTTGGAGCATGTATTCACGTTCCACCACCGCCACCAAATCAAATCATTTACGTGAAATTCCCTGAAGGAGCACCCGTTCAACAACTATGGGATGTGATATATGTAATAGGGACGTTAAAAACAGAAACGCTCAGTCACGAACTTGCTGAAACCGCGTATTTAATAGAAGGGACAGCCATCGCTGAATACGATGATATGTAATTGTTAAATTAACCTAAAGCCTATCAATCCTCTATTTTATGATAAAAAGCTAGATAAATACGCTAGCACAGCCATATATAGCAGTAATAGCAAAGCGATTGATAGGTGCTTCTTAAATTTATTCTCTTTTACGTACTTCATAAACCCTCGCAACCAATGATAACAACTTTAACAAATTGTTATCATTTTGGGTAGTCTCAATTTTTAACGGCCATTCTTTGTTTTTCTAGAACTCCGATTCATAACACGTTACATTTTAATCAGTTGAAACTACTCAGTGGCATGAGGAAATATGCATGGCAAACGATAATAAGCCCGTCACTATCGAACACGAACCGACAGGCAGCAGCACAAAGCAACAAGAGAAAAAGTCGAGTTACATTAAAGACAGTGCAAGCTGCGTGCTGAATATTGCTCAAACCTACGGCTTAGATGCATTGCTGCAAGACGAGTCTGGCGAGCTATCTCCTCTTGACCGAGCATTAAAAAGAGAACGAAAACGTCAAGAACAACGTCAAAAAAATCTAGAGCAAATCTTAAAAGCGACGCATATGGCATGTCGTGATGAAACAGCAGGAAAGCCAGACAAAGATTGGCTATACCGCTATTTTGATATGGCACAAGAGATACACAACCCTTCAATGCAAAGGCTATGGGCTCAAGTTTTAAAAAGAGAAATTACCAACCCAGGCTCAACCTCAATGAAAGCCCTCAAAATATTACAAGACATGAGTCCGAAGGAAGCACAAGTTCTACAGAAGGCAGCGTCTCTAGCCTGCAGTTTCGGTGCAGACAACAGCAAGAAGCTATTGGTTGGCTATAAAGCACGTAATGGTATTTTTAGCTTGGGAAAACGAGATACGACAACTGCTGTCAACACCGGTAACTTCCAAGTCCCCTATTCAAGCCTTTTAGTGCTGATCGAGCTCGGTTTACTGCACGGTACTGAACTGGAATCTGGAGAAATCGAAGTGGATCCACCACTTCCACTCAGTTACCAAGGGAAGAACCACTCTCTCCAGCCTCAAGGGAAAGGAACTCGGCTGCTCTATTACCGCTTTACTCCTACGGGAAATGAACTGTGTAAGCTACTCGGAAACAAACCGAATACTCAGTACTACGACCAAGTGATCGCACTACTGAGTCAAAAATTTATCGTGCACTCAGATGTAAAAAGCACAATACATCACACCGTTTAGTCAGCTTGAATAATGCCTTGATCTTTCAGTACCACAAGGCATTGTTCGACTAACTCGTCAATCGTGTACTTACCCGCCAGTAAATCAATCTCAGGATTAACGGGCGCCTCATACACGGAGTCAATTCCCGTAAAATTAGCAATTTCACCCGCTCTCGCTTTCTTATAAAGCCCTTTAGGATCACGCTTCTCACACACATCTAAAGGTGCATTGACGAAGACTTCCAAAAACTCACCATTAGGCAGCATCTCACGGACTAACTGACGCTCTGAACGGTGTGGAGAAATGAAAGCAGACAATACAATAAGCCCAGCATCGGCCATCAATTTAGACAACTCACCAATGCGACGAATATTTTCTCGGCGATCTTTTTCTGAGAAACCCAGATCACTGCATAAACCGTGACGAACATTATCTCCATCAAGCAAATACGTGTGGTATCCCATTTCTGCAAGCCTATTTTCAAGTGCGCCGGCAACCGTCGATTTCCCGGCACCAGACAAGCCAGTAAACCAAAGTACTGATGGCTTCTGTTGCTTTATCTTCGCTCGGTACGTTTTATCTATAACATGTTGGTGCCACACAACATTCTCATCTTTATTTTGCGTCATTGTATGGCCCTCATAGTTCGTTTCTTAGCACTCTTTCTCAAAATACAGTCCTTTAAATTAAAATGGAAAGAAAACAGGGATTAGGCTTAATACAAGCACTGAATACACAATCGAAATTGGGATCCCTATTTTAATATAATCGGTCAGCTTATAGTTGCCGACACTGTAAACCATAAGGTTCGTTTGGTACCCATAAGGGGAAATAAAACTCGCACTTGCACCAAACAATACCGCCATGATGAATGGCATAGGATCAACGTTGTATCCCAATGCCATGCTATAAGCGATGGGAAAAGCTAAGGCTGCTGCTGCATTGTTGGTCACTAACTCGGTTAAGATCAACGTCATCAAATACACCGCGACCAATGCCCCAAAAACGCCCCAACCATTAAAGGCTTCCATAAACATTTCACCCATCCTCATGGACAAACCGGAAGAGAGCATCAACTGAGCGATCGACAGCGCGGATCCAACGATAACAACGATATCGACGGGAAAACGGCGGCGTAGTTCGTTGATTTTGACAATTCCACACGCCAGCATAACGAGTAAATAGACAAGCAGCCCTTTGATAATAGGCACGACTTCAGTCAAGGCTAGCCCAATAACCAAAGCAAAACCGAGTAGCACGATGCTGGATTTATTGGCATCAAGCTTGGCACTCGAATCCAAATCATTAATCAGCACAAATTCACGGCGATGAGCGCGGCGCTCCGTTTCAAAACGCTTTCCTGGGACCAACACCAAGGTGTCTCCAGCCGCTAAAACAATATTTCCTAAGCCGCCCTCTAGACGCTCATGGCCTCTTCTGATAGCGACCACAACGGCATCAAATCGGTCTCTGAAGTGGCTCGATTTGAGTGTTTTGTTGCAAAAGCTCGCCGATGAGCTCACGACAGCCTCTATAAAGCCCTGACCATTAAGATGATGCTGTCCGAACAGGGTTAAACCTTGAATTTCTTGCAGCGTTGCTACGCTTTCTATGTCACCACAAAACAGTAACCTGTCTTTGGCTTGAAGCACAAAATCCGGTTCAACCGATGGGACACTTTTCCCATCACGAATCACCTCTGCGAGAAAGAGTTTTCTCAAAGCACGCAATTTATTTTCGCTAATGCTTTTGTCCACCAGCGGAGAGCCGGGCTCAACGATGGCTTCTAAGAAATAAGGTAAGTCATCTTGTCCATGATCATCGTAATCCGGTAGAAGATAACTGAGTGGAATCAAAATAAGTACACCACCGACTAATACCGCGAGGCCAATTAATGTCGGGGTAAAAAAGGTTAGACTGGGTAAGCCTACATCTTCAACAAAACTGTTGATGATGAGGTTTGTTGAGGTGCCAATAAGAGTGAGAGTCCCCCCTAAAATCGCCGCATAAGAAAGCGGAATAAGGAGTTTTGAAGGCGCGTGTCTCTGGTTGCGTTTTATCGCCCCAATTAACGATACAACCACGGCCGTATTATTGGTAAAGGAAGACAATAATGCCGTGGATATACCCAGTTTTGCCACCACTGTGCCCAAGCGACCTTCAGAAATATTTCGGCTAACCCAACTGATTAAACGCGTTTTTTCTAAAGCACACGAGGCTAGAATCAACAAAACTAATGTTAATAAGGATGAATTAGTGAAATTAGTCGCAATGGATTTCAGCTCAATAGATCCAACCATAAAAGCTAAAAACGACGCTCCAGCAAAAATGATACTTGGCTTAATCCGTGTGACAAGCAAGCACGTGATGATGCCAAGTAGCATCGCCATAACCAATCCTTGCTCCCACATAATTCATCCTTAAATATGATAGTGACTGCTCACTTCATACTGTTACTTTTCCAATTGTTACTTTAATTTCTGGGTTGAAATACTTAACTATGTACGTTTAACTAGGCACGGTTACTTTAGTAACTGACTCAGATCTTTTGCATCCCAATGAGGGAAATGCTTACGAACCAGTGCATTAAGCTCTATTTCAAACGCTGAAACATTGCTAACCGGCTGTTCAACCTGTGCCAAACTTTCTCGCACTAAACCTGCACCAACAGTAACGTTTGTCAGGCGATCGATAATGATAAAACCACCGGTGTCTGTACAAGCTTGATAGCTATCTAAAGCCACCGACTCGGTAAATGACCACTCACATGAGCCAATGCCATTCAAAGGAAGCTCAGCGGCTGAATGCGTCGAAAGGTTGTTGATATCATATTGGTAACGAATGGATTCCACTCGGCCCACCGTCTTTTTACCCGCAATCTTGATGTCGTACTCTCGACCGGGCTGTAGCGGTTGCTCTGTCATCCAAACCACATCAGCGGCAAGATGATTGGATGATTCCACTTCTGACTGTTCTAACACAATCAAATCACCACGGCTGATATCGATTTCATCTTCTAACGTTAAGGTCACAGCAAGACCTGCCTGTGCTTCCTCTAAATCACCATCAAAAGTAACGATTCGAGCCACTTTGGAGCGTTTTCCAGAAGGTAATGCTTTAATCTCATCACCAACTTTCACGATGCCAGATGAGATCGTACCGGCAAAGCCGCGGAAATCGAGATTCGGACGATTCACGTATTGAACAGGGAATCTAAATTCGCCTTCCGTCTTAGAGCGATCGACATCAACGGTCTCTAGAAGGTGAAGCAACGTTGGACCTTCAAACCACGTCATCTCTTGACTTGGAGACGCAACATTCTCGCCTTCTAATGCTGAAAGCGGAACAATCTGAATATCGGTTTCACCTTGTAGATTCTCAGCAAACGCTAAGTAATCATCACGAATGGTTTCAAACGTCTGTTGCGAATAATCGACCAAGTCCATTTTATTGACCGCAACAACAAAGTGCTTAATGCCAATTAAATTAGAAATGAATGAGTGACGACGTGTTTGGTCTAAAATACCTTTACGTGCATCGATCAAAATGATGGCAACATCACAAGTAGACGCACCTGTGGCCATGTTTCTTGTGTACTGCTCATGCCCTGGAGTATCGGCAATAATGAACTTACGTTTCTGCGTCGAGAAGTAACGATACGCCACATCGATAGTAATGCCTTGCTCTCGCTCAGCCTGTAAACCATCAACTAGAAGCGCTAAATCTGGCTTCTCACCGGTCGTACCAACACGTTGGCTGTCGTTATGAACCGCCGCTAACTGATCTTCATAAATCTGATGCGTGTCATGCAGCAAACGTCCAATTAAGGTGCTTTTACCATCATCGACTGAGCCACAAGTCAGGAATCTAAGTAATGATTTATGCTGATGTTGGTTTAGGTAACCTTCAATACCAAGCTCTTCTAACTGAGCTTCAATTACATTGTTCATAGTCTGTCCTTAGATCCTTAGAAATAACCTTGTCGCTTCTTCAATTCCATCGATCCTGATTGATCGTGGTCGATCGCACGCCCTTGGCGCTCACTTGAGGTCGCCACCAGCATTTCTTCTATAATGCCCGGCAATGTATTGGCTTCTGATTCAACCGCTCCGGTTAATGGGTAGCAGCCAAGAGTGCGGAAACGAACCGACTTCTCTTCAATGACTTCGCCTTCTTGCAGCTCCAAGCGATCATCATCAGCCATGATGAGCATGCCATCTCGTTCAACGACTGGACGCTTATCAGCAAGGTAAAGCGGTACAATTTCAATGTTTTCTAGATAGATGTATTGCCAGATATCAAGCTCTGTCCAGTTTGATAGTGGGAACACTCGGATACTTTCGCCCTTATTCACTTGGCCGTTATAGGTTTTCCAAAGCTCTGGACGTTGGTTCTTAGGATCCCAAGTGTGATTTTTATCTCTGAATGAATAGACACGCTCTTTCGCTCGTGATTTTTCTTCATCTCGACGTGCACCACCAAAAGCCGCATCAAAACCATACTTATTTAACGCTTGCTTTAAGCCTTGAGTTTTCATGATGTCGGTATGCTTTGAAGAGCCATGCTTAAACGGGCTACAACCCATTGCCAGACCCTCAGGATTCTTATGCACCAAAAGATCAAAACCATATTTCTCAGCGATACGATCTCTAAATTCGATCATTTCTCGAAACTTCCAATCCGTATCAACGTGAAGTAACGGGAAAGGAATCTTTCCTGGGTAAAAAGCTTTGCGTGCAAGGTGAAGCATTACTGAGGAGTCTTTACCAATCGAGTACATCATCACTGGATTATCAAACTCAGCAGCGACCTCTCGAATAATATGAATACTCTCAGCTTCAAGTTGCTTCAAGTGAGTTAAGCGTTGTTGATCCATGTCTATTTCCTTGTAAGCCTTTAGGCTTAATTTTGTCCCTAAATCTTTGGTCAAGATTATATTGAGTTGGCAATAGCACTATTGTTGATTTGAGCATTAGATAAGAACCAATCTAACTTTTGAGACAGGACATTCATCTCACTCTATAACAACAGCGCTTTAAACTTGTCACATCGTTAGACACGCTTCGTATCCATACGATGAATCCCTGAATACTCTATAGTCACCTAGCCATAATCTAGGCAAAAAAGAGCGGGGAAAGGAGGGCTTTAATCATCGCTATCGAGGCATTCCCTCTTAATGTTCATCCATTATGGCGATCTCTTTATATTACTTGAAATTCTAAAAGTGTCTTTTTTATAACCGAATAACATAACGGTTCTATAACAGTGATTTTTCAATTCACTATTAATCAGTCAGGCAATCTATATTTATGGGATCTTGTAGGCAGTTACAGCACTCTAGACATGGTTTCATCACACTTTAACTAAACGGTAACGCATTGTTACATTATGTTTTGTTACATTACTCGTAGTTATTCTTTATCCTCGTAATGGAGTAAACAATGAAAATTGCAGTGAAACCTATATCAATAGCAGTACTTGGTGGCATGCTAATGATGGCTGGCCCTGTCATGGCTGACACTATCAAGCTACGAATTATTGAAACAACCGATATACACACGAATGTGATGGATTATGATTACTACAAAGACAAACCATCACAAAAAATTGGCCTTGCTCGCGCAGCCACTCTTGTTAAGCAAGCCCAGCAAGAAGTCACAAATAGCGTGTTGGTTGATAATGGCGATCTGATTCAAGGCAGCCCTATGGGTGACTACATGGCGGCCAAAGGTATTACGGAAGGTGAAGTTCACCCTGTCTACAAGGCGATGAATCAACTCAATTATGATGTAGGTAACATTGGTAACCACGAATTCAACTACGGGTTAGAGTTTCTAGCCGAAACCATCAATGACGCAAACTTCCCTTATATCAGTGCCAATGTGTTTGATAAAAAAACCGATGAGCACTACTTCCAGCCCTATTTAATCAAAGCTCATAGCTTTACCGATACAGATGGGCAAACCCATGAGATCAAGGTAGGGTACATTGGCTTTGTACCGCCACAGATCATGGTTTGGGATAAGAAGAATCTTGAAGGTAAAGTCTTTGCCAAAGATATCAAGCAAATAGCTGAAGAACTTGTGCCTCAAATGAAGAAAGAAGGGGCGGATGTTATTGTTGCGATTCCTCACTCTGGTGTTTCTTCTGATCCTCATAAGCTAGGTGCAGAGAACTCGACTTATTACCTCTCAGAAGTGGACGGTATTGACGCCATTGCTTTTGGCCACTCTCATTCAGTCTTCCCTGGTAAAGGTTTTGATAATATTCAAGGGGTAGATAACGAAAAAGGCACCATTAATGGTGTGACTGCAGTTATGCCTGGCCGCTGGGGAAGCCATGTTGGCGTGATGGACTTAGTTCTTAAGCAACAAGACGGGAAATGGGCGGTTGTTGAAGGGCAATCACAGGCACGTCCTATCTTTGATAAAGCCAGTAAGGCATCACTAGCGGACGCCGATGCCGGCATTCTTGACGCGCTAAAAGACGATCACAAGGGAACTCGCGAATTTGTAAACCAGCCAATTGGTAAAGCAAATGATGTGATGTACAGTTTCTTGTCGCTGGTTCAAGATGATCCTACCGTGCAAATCGTCAACCTTGCGCAGAAAGATTATGTAGAGAGGTTTATCCAAGGTGATCCAGACCTAGATGGTATTGCGGTACTTTCAGCTGCGGCTCCATTCAAAGCAGGTGGACGTAAAAATGATCCAGCCAACTTTACTGAAGTTGAGTCGGGGCAGCTAACATTCCGTAATGCGGCTGATTTATACCTTTATCCGAACACACTGGTTGCACTTAAAGTCACTGGCCATGAAGTTAAAGAATGGCTAGAGTGCAGTGCAGGTCAATTCAAACACATTGATACCAATGTAACAGCACCACAATCGCTGATTGATTGGGATGGCTTCCGTACTTATAACTTTGATGTTATCGATGGGGTTAATTACCAAATCGACGTAACCCAGCCCGCCAAATATGATGGCAACTGTAAAGCGGTTAACCCTGATGCTTCACGTATCATTGGTTTAACGTATCAGGGTAAGCCTATCGATCTTAAACAAGAGTTTATTATTGCAACGAATAACTATCGTGCTTTTAGTAACAAATTCCCAGGCACTGGTTCTGACTACATCGCCTTTGAATCACCCGATGAAAACCGTACGGTTGTTGCCAACTATATTTCTCGCGTAAGCCAAGATAAGGGTGAAGTCACACCTAGTGCCGATAACAACTGGTCGTTTGCGCCAATTGTGACAGAGCAAGCTCTGGATATTCGCTTCGAGACCTCTCCAAGCGATAAAGCGGCACAATTTATTAAAGACAAAGGTCAATACCCAATGCAAAAAGCATCAACAGACGATGTTGGGTTTGCTGTCTATAAGATTAATCTACAAAAATAACGAACAGTTAGTTAGAGTAATAGGCCGCTACTCTGTCGTAGCGGCTTTTTTATGGGGCAAAAATGACGGAACGATTTATAACATATTTAACCGAGCAACAGTTCAGCTCTACCGATATTGATGCGCTTGTTCAATCTAGCTCACTGCTTGAACTACCGACTCGTCACATATTAGTCAATCAAGGTGAGCTTGCTGACGGGATCTATTTTGTCTTAGAAGGGATCTGTCACGCGAGCTACCTTACCGATAAAGGGAAAGAGTTCAGTAAAGAGTTTTATTGGGAGCAAGATTGGATGATAGGTTTTGAAAGTGTCATAAAAGCTCAGCCTTCACCCTACCTATTAGAAACACTGACTCCAACACTTCTCGTTCATCTTCCAATCGATGTCCTTCACCACTGGAGATCTGAAAAACATAGCGTCTACCTGACATTACTAGAAAGCCAGCTCATGTTTAAAGAAAGCAAAGAACGTTTTATGCTGCTGTTCACTCCTCGCGAACGCTACAAACTATTTTGCCAACACTATCCTGAACTTCTCACCCGTCTTAACGACTATCAGATCGCGGCTTATCTGGGTATTACAGCGATTAGCCTAAGTCGAATCAAGAATACTTCTCAGTAATTAACAATTGTTAATGCGTTGAAAAATAGTTCATTGGTATAGTTGCAAGATACTTTTCTTAATGAGCAATTATTGAATGAAACATATCAAGTGGCAGACGCTACCCTTTGATCAGCTATCGACATTTCAGCTTTATGAACTCCTAAAATTGAGAGTCAACGTATTTGTTGTTGAACAAAACTGCCCTTACCCAGAACTTGATGACAAAGATCATTTCGAAGATGTCCATCACTTACTGGGGTATTATGAAGGTAAGCTTGCCGCTTGTGCACGTTTGCTTCCACAGAAAACCAGCTATGACGACGTCAGCATTGGTCGTGTTGCCACATTGGATAGCGCTAGGGGGTTGGGACTGGGGCATCAACTCATTACACGAGCACTACTTGAATGTCAGTCACTCTGGCCAGATCAATCGATCACTATCGGCGCCCAACAACATTTGTCGGATTTCTATGGCTCGCATGGATTTACCTCTATATCGGACATGTACTTAGAAGATGGTATTCCACACATAGATATGAGACTGGAAAAATAATGTGCTGAAACTATCCGCCGTATCGTTGGGTATTGTTCTACTCGTAATAGGAAATTTAGCGGCCTCGCTCTCTGATGTCGCAGTCAAGCTCCTAGACGGAGGAATCTCTCCTTTCCAGTATATCTTCCTTAGACAACTATTCTCTATAGTGCTTTTAGTCCCATTTTGGCTACGCTTACCAAAACAACAAAAAGCACTCGATAATCCAGTTATCACCTTAGCTCGTGCCACATTAGTACTCATTGGTAGCGGATGTATGATGGTTGCTATCACCCATTTACCTTTAGCGACGGCTAATGCGATTTTTTATGCAGCACCACTACTGATGTTGCCACTGTCGTTGTGGTTATTAAAAGAAAAACCGAATATGAGCAAAGTGTTTGCAACCATGATTGGTTTTGCAGGGGTTTTGATCGTTCTGCGCCCATCTCAATTCCATTGGGCAGCGATTTTTGCTCTGGGAACCGCATTGACACTCGCACTATTCAATATTTTGGTTCGACTCATTCCCAAAGAACAACCGGTCATAACGACTCTGGTATGGACAACATTGTTTTCGTTACCCACCTCAGGGTTACTTGCTTGGGTATTTTGGGAACCTATTGAAATAGTCCAGCTAGGCTGGGTGGCATTAAGCGCATCCCTCATTCTTGTTTACAATGCATTCGCTGTCATGGCTTATAAGAAAACACACGCTTACCAAATTGCGATAGCAGAATATACTGGCTTACTGTTCGTCACCTTATTTGGGATATGGTGGTTTGCTGAAATTCCAGATTTGCTGACCTTACTGGGAATCGCTCTGATAGTCCTACCAATACTGCCAGTCAAGAAACTGTTGAAGGCGTCATCACTACTTGCTTCGGCCAAAACCTCCGTCGGAGAGTCGGAAAAACATCACTGAATCTTTGCTTTTTGAAAGCTGTAGTATGTCCAACCTGCCATCTTCTGATAGTTTGAATCTGACCAATTGCCCCTGCTTAATCCGGCTCAACGGCTTATCGCCGCCTTCAATTTCAACCAGCGCATTCAAATCGGCCATGGGTAATTCGTTAATCCGAAACACTTTCGCTAATGTGTCGCCAGTCTTTACCGTATATTCATTCCAAACGTCAGAATCAGGTGAAATACTTTTTTGACTTGATTGCTCACTTAGCCCTTGTGTATTGATAGCAATTTCTACACGCTCGTTCGTCGGTGTTTGAACGGTTTCTTTGATGGTAACGCTTGGTAAAAGTAACAGAATAATCAACCCTGGAATGAGTACCATCAATGCACGCTGATGAAGCTTGGGAAGTTGCAACCACAGAGTTCGTAGCGTTTGTTCGTACCGATGCCACTCAATGCCTTTCAATTGAGCCAGGACAAGCCCCAAATAATTCGTACTTTGTGGCTTCTTTTTACGACGATTCATTACTATCCGCCTCCGAAATATCATTACTAGAGTATAAAAACCAAGAAACAACGAGTATATCTCATTTCTATACAGAACGTCATTGAGTGGTAAAATCTCATCGTTATTGTGCCGATGTAAGATAAAGCTCACATTGTGATAGCTCAGAAGTAGCAATTCTTCTCAGCCGTTTAAACCTGTATCGTTAACTGGTATCCTTTACCGCTTAAATTTATTTAACTAAGAGTGACATTCATGTCTGAAGTAAAATTCGAAACTGTTGAGCAAAAAGCAAGCTACGGAATTGGCCTACAAATGGGTCAACAACTCGCTGGTAGTGGTCTTGAAGGCCTAAACGTTGACGCTATCGCGGCTGGTATCGCAACGGCTCTCACTGGTGACATGCCAGCAATTGAAATTGATGAAATTAACAATGCGCTACAAGAGTTACACACTCGTGCTGAAGCGACTCGTGCTGAAGCGGCAAAAGCAGCATCTGCAGACAGTGAAGTTTTCCTAGCAGACAACGCTCTACGCCCAGAAGTGACGGTTCTTGAGTCTGGCCTACAATACGAAGTAATGACTGAAGGTACAGGTGAAATCCCGACGTCAGACAATCAAGTACGCGTTCATTACCACGGTGAGCTAACTGACGGTACTGTATTTGATAGCTCTGTATCTCGCGGTGAACCTGCAGAGTTCCCAGTGACCGGTGTAATTAAAGGTTGGGTTGAAGCTCTTCAACTAATGCCTGTCGGTTCTAAGTGGAAACTATACATCCCACAAGATCTTGCATACGGTGAGCGTGGCGCTGGCGCTGCAATTCCACCATTTGCTGCGCTAGTATTTGAAGTTGAACTTCTAGCGATTCTGTAAGTGCAGTGACGATTCATCGCTATTTGGCGATTGAGACTAAAAAGGATTAGCGTAATGCTAATCCTTTTTTTATGTCGATCTTTAAATATCTAAACCTTGTTGGATAACGGAGAATATTCAAGATACAAAAAAGCCGAGCTTTCGCTCGGCTTTTATAAGTTCAAACGAACTATTACTCAGCTGCTTCTTCTGCTACTGGGCGATCTACAAGCTCAATGAATGCCATTGGAGCTTTATCACCAGTACGGAAACCAGCTTTTAGGATACGAGTGTAACCGCCTTGGCGGGTAGCAAAACGTGGACCTAGTTCGTTAAACAGTTTTGCCACAACTTCGTTATCACGAGTGCGAGCAAATGCTAAACGACGGTTAGCAACGCTATCCGTTTTAGCTAGCGTAATCAAAGGCTCAACGACGCGGCGAAGCTCTTTTGCTTTTGGCAAAGTAGTCTTGATAACTTCATGACTAACTAGAGAGCATGCCATATTGCTAAACATCGCTTTACGATGTGAGCTGTTGCGGTTGAGTTGACGACCACTCTTACGATGGCGCATGACCTAATCCTTCTAACTAATATCGATTAATCTTCAGCGATAGACGCTGGCGGCCAATTTTCTAGGCGCATGCCCAGAGAAAGACCACGTGATGCAAGTACGTCTTTAATCTCTGTAAGAGATTTCTTACCAAGGTTTGGCGTTTTAAGTAGCTCAACCTCAGTACGCTGTACAAGATCACCGATGTAGTGAATCGCTTCTGCTTTCAAACAATTGGCAGAGCGAACTGTTAGTTCAAGATCGTCTACAGGACGCAGTAGGATAGGATCGAATTCTGGCTTCTCTTCCTTCTCCTCAGGAACACGTACATCACGAAGATCTACGAATGCATCCAGTTGTTCAGCTAAAATAGTAGCTGCACGACGGATAGCTTCCTCAGGTTCTAGAGTACCGTTCGTTTCCATATCGATAACAAGCTTGTCTAAATCGGTACGTTGTTCAACACGTGCCGCTTCAACAGAGTAGGCAATTTTGTCTACTGGGCTGTATGTAGCGTCAACGAGCAAACGACCAATAGGACGCTCATCTTCTTCGGTATGAATGCGAGCGGAAGCTGGAACGTAACCACGACCACGTTCAACTTTGATACGCATAGCGATCTCAGCGTTGTCATCCGTTAGGTGACAAATAACGTGTTCAGGATTTACGACCTCTACATCACCATCATGGGTGATGTCACCTGCAACCACAGGGCCTGAGCCTGATTTGTTCAGTGTTATAAACACTTCATCTTTGCCTTCGGCAACGCGAACAGCTAAACCTTTTAGGTTAAGAAGAATCTCAAGGATATCTTCTTGTACACCTTCTTTGGTGCTGTATTCGTGTAATACGCCTTCAATCTCGACTTCTGTTACAGCACAACCTGGCATAGAAGATAGAAGAATGCGGCGAAGAGCATTACCTAGAGTATGACCGAAACCACGCTCTAACGGCTCAAGAGTTACTTTTGCGTGTGTCGTGTTGATCTGTTCGATGTCAACAAGACGTGGCTTAAGAAATTCTGTTACAGAACCCTGCATTGTGTCCTCTCTTTAGTTTAAACCTTACTTAGAGTAAAGCTCGACGATCAATTGTTCGTTGATGTCAGCTGATAGGTCAGAACGCTCAGGCATACGCTTGAATGTACCTTCCATTTGGCCAGCATCTACTTCAATCCAAGTTGGTTTCTCACGTTGTCCTGCAACTTCTAGTGCAGCTGTTACACGAGCTTGCTTTTTAGCTTTCTCGCGAATAGAAACAACGTCGTTAGCCGAAACTTTGAATGAAGGAACGTTTACAACGTTACCGTTAACTAAGATAGCTTTGTGGCTAACTAGTTGACGAGATTCAGCACGAGTAGCGCCAAAGCCCATACGGTAAACTACGTTGTCAAGACGACCTTCTAGAAGCTGAAGTAGGTTTGCACCTGTATTGCCTTTAAGGCGAGCAGCTTCTTTGTAGTAGTTACGGAATTGTTTTTCTAGAACGCCGTAGATACGACGAACTTTTTGCTTCTCACGAAGCTGAACGCCATACTCAGATAGACGACCGCGACGAGCGCCGTGTACACCTGGTGCGTTATCAATTTTACACTTGGTATCGATCGCACGTACACCAGACTTAAGGAATAAGTCTGTGCCTTCGCGACGGCTAAGCTTAAGCTTAGGGCCCAAATATCTTGCCATGATTCTTCTCCAATATTCCTAAAAACGAAACTTAAACGCGACGTTTCTTAGGTGGACGACAACCGTTATGAGGGATTGGTGTAGCATCAACAATGTTTGTGATGCGGTAACCAGCAGCGTTCAGTGCGCGAACAGTAGATTCACGACCTGGACCTGGACCCTTAACCATAACTTCCAAGTTCTTAAGACCGTATTCTTTAGCCATTTCAGCACAACGCTCAGCAGCAACTTGTGCAGCGAACGGAGTAGATTTACGAGAACCACGGAAACCAGAACCACCAGCAGTAGCCCAAGCAAGAGCGTTGCCTTGGCGATCTGTGATAGTTACGATTGTATTATTAAAAGAAGCATGAATGTGCGCTACGCCATCAGCTACTTGCTTGCGTACGCGCTTACGCGCGCGAGTTGGTTGTTTTGCCATTGTACTCTACCTTATCCGACTATTTCTTGATCGGCTTGCGCGGACCCTTACGGGTGCGAGCGTTGGTTTTAGTACGCTGTCCACGTAGTGGTAGACTGCGACGATGACGAAGACCGCGGTAACAGCCAAGGTCCATAAGACGCTTGATGTTCATCGATACTTCACGACGTAGATCACCTTCTACAGTGTATTTAGCCACACCATCACGCAGTTGATCGATCTGTTCTTCAGTTAGTTCACTGATCTTAACATCTTCAGCAATACCTACTTCAGCTAGAATAGCTTGAGAGCGAGTTTTGCCAATGCCGTAAATTGCTGTTAAAGCAATTACAGCGTGTTTCTGATCAGGAATGTTAATGCCAGCTATACGGGCCACTATTCACTCCTAGTACTTTGATAAAGAATTATCCGCAGCAGAGCCCGTGAGGATACGCTGCGGCATACTACTTCTTTTGCACGCAAAAGGTAGGCCGAGGAATATACTCGACACTACCTAGTTTTACAAGTAAAAAATTCTGCTAATTAGCCTTGGCGTTGTTTATGCTTTGGCTCACTGCAAATCACGCGAACGACACCGTTACGCTTGATAACTTTACAGTTACGGCAGATTTTTTTAACGGAAGCACGAACTTTCATTGCTAAACTCCGTAAATGAAATCTGAATTAACGGCCGTAGCCTTTCAGATTTGCTTTTTTCAACACAGAATCATACTGTTGTGACATCAGATGAGTCTGTACCTGTGCCATAAAGTCCATGATTACTACCACTACGATAAGTAGTGATGTGCCGCCAAAATAGAAACGTACGTTCCATGCGACCATCATAAACTCAGGAATCAGACAAATAAAGGTAATATATAGAGCACCCGCAAGGGTAAGTCTAGTCATCACTTTATCGATGTATTTCGCTGTCTGCTCACCTGGGCGGATACCGGGTACGAATGCACCAGACTTCTTCAAATTATCTGCTGTTTCACGCGGATTGAAAACCAATGCCGTGTAAAAGAAGCAGAAGAAAATGATTGCTGCTGCATAAAGCATTACATACAAGGGTTGACCTGGGCTAAGAGCCAAAGACACATCAGTTAACCAACCGAATGCGCTGCTCTCGCCATTTTGACCAAACCACTGTGCTAATGTTCCTGGGAACAAAATGATGCTTGATGCAAAAATCGCTGGTATTACACCTGCCATATTAATTTTAAGTGGCAAATGAGAACTTTGCGCTGCAAAAACTTTACGACCTTGTTGACGCTTCGCATAGTTAACGACGATACGACGTTGACCACGCTCCATGAAAACGACGAAGTAAATAACAGCAAAAGATAATACTGCAATTAACAATAGAAGAAGTACGTGCAATTCACCTTGACGCGCTTGCTCAATTGTTTGTCCGATTGCCGAAGGCAACCCAGCAACAATACCTGCAAAAATGAGTATCGAAATACCATTACCAATTCCACGCTCTGTAATCTGTTCACCTAACCACATTAAAAACATGGTGCCGGTTACTAAACTTACGGTAGCAATTAGCGTAAACATGGTTTGGTTGATAACAACCAGATTATCGACCATGTTTGGTAGGCCAGTTGCAATACCTATGCCTTGGAATGTTGCAAGTACAAGCGTGCCATAACGCGTATATTGGCTTATCTTACGACGGCCTGCTTCACCCTCTTTCTTGAGTTCGGCTAACGCTGGATGAACTACAGTTAGCAATTGGACAACAATAGATGCTGAAATATACGGCATAATGCCCAATGCTAATATAGATGCACGCTCAAGAGCACCACCGGAGAACATGTTAAACATTTCAACGATGGTACCTTTTTGCTGATCGAACAAATCGGCAAGTACAGCTGCGTCAATACCAGGAATCGGCACAAAAGAGCCGGCTCGGAATACTAAAAGTGCACCAATTACGAATAATAAGCGCGACTTCAGTTCACTTAAGCCGCTCTGAGCACTACGAAAATCTTGTCCTGGTTTCTTAGCCATCTGTACCTCGTTCCTCGAGATTATTCCTCGATTTTACCGCCTGCAGCTTCGATTGCAGCTTTAGCGCCTTTAGTCACGCGTAGACCTTTAACAGTTAACGCTTTACCAATTTCACCAGAAAGAACGATTTTTGCAAATTCGATGTTCTTAGTGATGATGTTAGCAGCTTTAAGGCTGTTAAGATCAACAACGTCACCCGTTACTTTCGCTAGCTCAGCTAGACGAACTTCAGCAGACACTAGGCTCTTACGAGAAGTGAAACCGAATTTAGGTAAACGCTGTTTCAAAGGCATTTGACCGCCTTCAAAGCCTGGACGAACAGAGCCGCCAGAACGTGACTTTTGACCTTTGTGACCGCGGCCACCTGTTTTACCAAGGCCAGAACCGATACCACGACCTACACGCTTCTTAGAAGGTTTAGAGCCAGCAGCCGGTGATAGAGTATTCAAACGCATTCTGATTACTCCTCAATCTTAACCATGTAGTAAACCTTGTTGATCATACCGCGTGTACACGGAGTATCTTCAAGTTCTACTGTATGGTTGATGCGACGAAGGCCTAAACCCTTTAAGCATGCTTTATGCTTAGGTAGGCGACCAATTGAGCTTTTAGTTTGAGTTACTTTAATAGTTGCCATCGTGTTCTACTCCGAAATACTTTCAACAGTTAGACCACGCTTAGCAGCAACCATTTCTGGCGACTTAACATCTACTAGACCAGCAACTGTTGCGCGAACAACGTTGATTGGGTTTGTAGAACCGTACGCTTTCGCAAGTACGTTGTGTACGCCAGCAACTTCAAGTACTGCACGCATAGCACCACCGGCGATAACACCAGTACCTTCTGCTGCAGGTTGCATGTAAACTTTAGAGCCCGAGTGACGACCTTTCACCGCGTGGTGAAGAGTGCCTTCGTTAAGTGCGATAGTAACCATGTTACGACGCGCTTTTTCCATTGCTTTTTGAATCGCAGCTGGTACTTCACGTGCTTTGCCGTAACCGAAACCAATGCGACCATTACCATCACCAACTACTGTTAGTGCTGTGAAGCTCATGATTCGACCACCTTTAACCGTTTTAGAAACACGGTTAACTGCGATCAGTTTTTCTTGCAAATCACTTGCTTGTTGTTGTTCTTTAGCCATCTTCCAACCCTACCTTAGAATTTCAGACCAGCTTCGCGAGCAGATTCTGCTAGCGCCGCTACTCGACCGTGGTATTGGAAACCAGAACGATCAAATGCAACTGAAGCTACGCCTTTCTCAAGAGCGCGCTCTGCAATAGCTTTACCTACTGCTTGTGCTGCATCGATGTTACCAGTGTTCTTAATTTGCTCACGGATCGCTTTTTCTACTGTAGACGCTGCAGCGATAACTTCAGAGCCATTAGATGCGATAACCTGAGCGTACACGTGACGAGGAGTACGGTGTACTACTAGGCGAGTTGCACCCAGTTCTGCAATCTTACGACGTGCGCGTGTAGCACGACGGATGCGAGATGCTTTCTTATCCATAGTGTTACCTTACTTCTTCTTAGCTTCTTTAGTACGCACGATTTCATCGGCGTAACGAACACCTTTGCCTTTATAAGGCTCAGGCTCACGATAAGAACGAATGTCCGCCGCAACTTGACCTACTAATTGCTTGTCGCAACCAGTAATAACGATCTCAGTTTGGCTAGGGCATTCAGCCTTAATACCTTCTGGAAGAGCATGCTCTACCGGATGGGAGAAGCCAAGGGTTAGACCTACAGCGTTGCCTTTCATAGCAGCACGGTAACCTACACCTTTAAGAGTCAGCTTCTTAGTGAAGCCTACAGTAACACCAACAACCATGTTGTTCACTAGTGCACGAGCAGTACCTGCTTGTGCCCAAGCGTTAGAAACACCTTCGCGTGGACCGAAAGTTAGGTTGTTTTCTTCCTGCGCAATAACTACAGCGTTGTTTAGAACGCGAGTTAATTCACCCTTACCACCTTTTACAGTGATTTCTTGGCCATTCAATTTCACCTCTACGCCGGTTGGAATAGCGACAGGTGCTTTAGCAACACGAGACATAGTCTACTCCTTAAGCGACGTAACAGATGATTTCACCACCAAGACCGGCTTTACGTGCAGCGCGATCAGTCATAAGACCTTTGGAAGTGGAAACGACAGCAATACCAAGTCCACCCATCACTGACGGAAGCGAGTCTTTATTCTTGTAGACGCGCAGGCCAGGACGTGAAACACGTTGGATTTGCTCAATTACTGGTTTAGCTTGGAAGTACTTAAGAGTAACTTCTAGCTCTGGTTTTACTTCGCTGTTTACAGCGAAATCAGCAACGTAACCTTCAGCTTTAAGTAGTGCAGCAATTGCAACTTTAAGCTTTGAAGAAGGCATTGTAACAGCAACTTTATTTGCTGCCTGACCGTTACGTACTCGGGTCAGCATATCCGAAATCGGATCTTGCATGCTCATAAGATTTACTCCAAATGATTAAGTGGCAATTACCAGCTAGCCTTACGAAGTCCCGGAATCTCGCCTTTCATGCAAGCTTCACGAACCTTAATACGGCTTAGACCGAACTTACGCAGGAAACCGTGTGGACGACCAGTTTGGGCGCAACGGTTTCTCTGACGAGATGCACTTGAATCACGTGGAAGAGACTGCAATTTAAGAACTGCATTCCAACGATCTTCTTCTGATGCGTTTACATCGCTAATGATAACCTTTAACGCAGAACGCTTTACAGCGAACTTTGCTACTAGTTTGGCACGTTTAGCTTCACGTGCTTTCATTGATTGTTTAGCCATAACAGTAACCCTTCACCTTACTTACGGAATGGGAAGTTAAATGCAGTCAGCAGAGCGCGCCCTTCCTCATCGGATTTAGCAGTCGTCGTGATAGTAATATCAAGACCGCGAATACGATCTACTTTATCGTAGTCGATTTCCGGGAAGATGATTTGCTCGCGAACGCCCATGCTGTAGTTACCGCGTCCGTCAAAAGACTTAGCGCTAACACCACGGAAGTCACGTACACGTGGAAGAGCAATTGAAACTAGACGCTCCAGAAACTCCCACATACGTTCGCCACGTAAGGTTACTTTACAACCAATTGGGTAGCCTTCACGAATTTTGAAACCTGCAACAGATTTACGCGCTTTAGTGATAAGTGGCTTTTGACCTGAGATCATTGCCATATCAGCAGCTGCGTTTTCAAGCAGTTTCTTATCGTTGATTGCTTCACCAACGCCCATGTTTAGGGTGATTTTATCAATCCTAGGGACTTGCATGACGCTTGAGTAGCTGAACTCTTTGGTCAGTTCAGCGACTACAGACGACTTGTAGTAATCATGCAGTTTCGCCATAGTAGAACTCCAAATTACATTCTAATTAGTTAGAAACGATTTCGCCGTTAGATTTAAAGAAACGAACTTTCTTTCCATCTTCGATACGGAAACCGATACGGTCTGCTTTACCAGTAGCCGCGTTAAAGACTGCAACGTTAGAAGCATCAATAGCTGCTTCTTGTTCAACGATGCCACCTTGTTGACCTAGAGCCGGTACAGGCTTTTGGTGTTTTTTAACAAGGTTGATACCTTCAACGATTAACTTACCAGTAACCAATACCTTAGTTACTTTACCTTTCTTGCCTTTGTCTTTCCCAGCAAGAACGATTACTTCGTCATTTTGACGGATTTTAGCTGCCATGTTGCCGCTCCTTACAGAACTTCTGGTGCAAGTGACACAATTTTCATGAATTTCGCATTACGAAGTTCACGAGTCACAGGACCAAAGATACGTGTGCCGACTGGTTGCTCAGTAGTGTCATTCAACAATACGCAAGCATTTCGGTCGAAGCGAATGACAGAACCGTCTGGACGACGAACGCCTTTACGAGTGCGCACGACCACCGCTTTCAGAACGTCACCTTTCTTAACTTTACCGCGAGGAATTGCTTCCTTAACAGTAACTTTAATGACGTCTCCGATATGTGCATAACGGCGATGTGAACCACCCAGGACCTTAATACACATTACTCTACGAGCGCCGGAATTATCCGCAGCGTCGAGTGTACTTTGCATTTGGATCATGTTAGTGCTCCGCTAAATATTAATACTAGACCCTCTCGGGTCGGGCTGCCCTATATATAAGGGACGCGAATTGTACCACCCTTTCTTTCGATTGGGTAGACAAAAAACAAGCGGCTCCAAAAATAATCTGGAGCCGCTTGATCATCAAAGAAAAATCGAAATTAACCTTTCGCTTTTTCTAAGACTGATACCAATGTCCAAGACTTAGTCTTAGACAGAGGACGACACTCAGAAATTTCAACTTTGTCGCCTAGGCCACATTCGTTGTTTTCATCGTGTGCGTGTACTTTAGTCGTACGCTTAGTGTACTTACCGTAGATAGGGTGTTTCACTGTGCGTTCGATAGCAACAACGATAGACTTGTCCATCTTATCGCTAACAACACGACCTTGCTGGGTACGTTTCTGTTCGCTCATTATGCGCCTGCCTTTTCAGTCAAAACAGTTTTCACACGTGCGATGTCACGGCGTACAGCTTTTAGAGTATGAGTTTGCTGAAGTTGACCAGTCGCAGCTTGCATGCGCAAGTTAAACTGTTCACGTAGCAATTCTAATAGCTCAGCATTAAGCTCTTCAACGTTTTTCTCGCGTAGATCTTGTGCTTTCATCACATCACCTGCTTAGTTACAAATGTAGTTTTGAACGGCAGTTTGCGAGCCGCAAGACGGAACGCTTCACGAGCCAATTCTTCAGGTACACCGTCCATTTCGTACATAACCTTTCCAGGTTGGACTTGGGCAACCCAGTATGCAACTGAACCCTTACCCTTACCTTGACGAACTTCAAGTGGTTTTTCAGTGATCGGCTTATCTGGGAACACACGGATCCAGATTTTACCTTGACGCTTAACGTGACGCGTCATTGCACGACGTGCCGCTTCAATTTGACGAGCAGTCAGACGACCACGGCCAACAGCTTTAAGACCAAATGTGCCGAAGCTTACATCTGTACCTTTAGCTAGACCACGGTTGCGACCAGTCATAACCTTGCGGAACTTAGTACGTTTAGGTTGTAGCATCTGTCGACTCCTTACTTACGGCCTTTACGCTGCTTCTTAGGCTTGTCGCCTTTTGGCTCAACAGCGTTAGCTGCTGGCATACCACCTAGAATCTCACCTTTGAAGATCCAAGTTTTAATGCCGATCACACCGTATTGGGTGTGAGCCGAAGAAGTTGCATAATCAATGTCTGCACGTAGAGTGTGTAGAGGCACGCGGCCTTCACGGTACCACTCAGAACGTGCGATTTCAGCGCCGCCAAGACGACCGCTTACTTCCACTTTGATGCCTTTAGCGCCTAGACGCATAGCATTTTGTACCGCGCGCTTCATAGCACGACGGAACATAACACGACGCTCTAGTTGAGACGCGATGCTATCACCCACAAGTTGAGCATCAAGCTCAGGCTTACGTACTTCAGCGATGTTAATTTGCGCTGGTACACCTGCGATTTTTGCTACAGCTGCGCGTAGTTTTTCTACGTCTTCACCTTTCTTACCGATAACAACACCTGGGCGAGCAGTGTGAATAGTCACACGAATACTCTTAGCAGGACGCTCGATAACGATGCGTGATAGAGATGCTTTTTTCAGCTCTTTAGTTAAGAACTGACGTACCTTGAAGTCGCCGTCTAGGTTGGCAGCGAAATCTTTGGTATTAGCAAACCATGTAGCATTCCAAGGCTTAACGATGCCAAGGCGAATGCCATTAGGATGTACTTTCTGACCCATTGCTTACTCTCCTAGTCTAGCGATCAGCTACAACAATACTGATGTGGCTTGAACGCTTCAAGATACGATCCGCACGACCTTTAGCACGAGGCATAATACGCTTCATGATAGGGCCTTCGTCTACGAAGATTTTAGCGACATTTAGATCGTCGATATCTGCACCTTCGTTGTGTTCCGCGTTAGCGATTGCTGATTCAAGAACTTTCTTAATCAGTACAGCAGCTTTTTTGTTGCTGAACGTCAAAATTTCTAGAGCCTGATCAACAGATTTACCGCGAATTTGGTCTGCAACTAAGCGAGCTTTCTGAGGCGAAATGCGAGCAAAGTTATGTTTAGCTAGTGCTTCCATCATCTACTCCTAACGCTTCTTAGCTTTCTTATCTGCAGCGTGGCCGCGATAAGTACGAGTTGGTGCGAATTCGCCCAGTTTGTGACCGATCATTTCTTCGGTAACAAATACTGGAACGTGCTGACGACCATTATGGACAGCGATGGTCAAACCAATCATTGTTGGGATGATCATTGAGCGACGGGACCAAGTCTTAATAGGCTTTTTGTCTCCGCTTTCCACCGCTTTCTCTACCTTCTTCAGCAAGTGTAGGTCAATAAAAGGACCTTTCTTGAGAGAACGTGGCATGGCGATTCCTCTTTATAGATTATTTAGTGCGACGACGTACAATGTACTTGTCGGTGCGTTTGTTTTTACGAGTCTTGAAGCCTTTGGTAGGTTAGATCGGAAGAGCGGT
>NZ_JBNGCJ010000317.1:0-5579 GCF_049974785.1 Vibrio genomosp. F10 str. 9ZD137 | reverse complement strand
GCGGCCTAGCATGTTGTCAGCCGCCATTCTACCTTGACGATTCGCAGGGCCAGCCAATGGAACCATAGTTTGAGAACCCGTTACGAAATCTTGCTCCTCTATCGCATCACCGACGGCATAGATCGACGGATCGCTGGTTTGCATAGTGGGTGTGGTCCAAATGCCACCTAGATCGCCAATTTTTAGCCCAGCTTGAGACGCTAGTGTTGTCTCCGGACGAACACCTATCGCCATAATTAGAATGCCAGTTTCTAATTGCTCGCCATTGTTTAGGCTCAATATCAGGCTTTGGCTCGTCGATTGGTAATCAACGGCTTCAAGCGCAACGCCTAACCTAAGGTCTATGCCTTTGCTTTTTATTTCCGCATGAGCAAAGCCAGCCATTTCACGGTCAACAGGGGTCATAACCTGATCCGCCATTTCAATGAGGGTTGTTTCAATGCCTAGCTGGTGGAAAGCTTCCATCATTTCCAAGCCAATGAAGCCACCGCCGACGACTGTGGCGTGTTGAGGTTTATTGTCAGCTAATGTGTTTAGGATCTTATCCATATCAGGAATGTTGCGCAGCGAGTGCGTCAACGGGTTCTGGATACCCGAAATAGGCGGTACAATCGGAGCTGCACCTGGGCTCAGCAGTAAAAAGTCGTAAGTTTCAATGTATTCAGTGCCATCTAGAAGATTCTTAATGGTAACCGATTTACTCGATCGGTCGATGCTAACCACTTCATTCATGGTACGCACGTCGACGTTAAAGCGAGCTAGGAAACTCTCAGGGGTTTGAAGCAGCAGTTTATTACGCTCCTTGATATCACCGCCAATATGGTAAGGCAAGCCGCAGTTAGCAAAAGAGACAAACTCACCGCGTTCAAACATGATAATTTCAGCATCTTCACTTAATCGTCTTGCGCGAGCCGCAGCAGAAGCACCACCAGCAACGCCACCAATAATTAGAATCTTTGTCATTATTTTCTCCGAGGTACGCTTAGCGTAGTCCTAGTTTTTTTAAAAAATATACGGCAGGACAAATACCAGTGAATGCACTCTGAATCAGATTTATCCCAACAAATACGGTTAGCCAAACAAAATTACTATGAACAGTGACTGTTAATAGCACAGATAGAAGAATCATACAGCCAGCCAGTACGCGTACACCATTATCAATTGTCATAATCTTGTTCCTTCCATTCGTTGTGTAATGTCTTTCCATTTATCTATTAGCTCATACTAATGTTAAATTATCTAAATTGCAATGGTCTAAATTAGTATTGACTAATTTAAATTTATTAGTAGAATCTAAACAAAGCCCAATGAGAGTTAGTATTGCTATGAAAAATCAGGTTCTCGATATCAAAGAGATGCAAAGCCAAGCAGAGGAAGCCGCTAATTTACTAAGAGTGATGGCGCACCCTGAGCGGTTAATGGTTCTCTGTTACTTAACGGAAGGGGAAGTGGGCGTTGCCGAACTGATGCAGCATTCAAATTTGAGCCAGTCTGCTTTTTCTCAACACCTATCTGTACTGAGAAAATGTGGTTTGATTACTTCTCGCAAGGAATCTCAGCAGGTGTTTTACTCGTTGGCGGACCCAAGAGCGCACGCATTGATTAATAGCCTTCACAGCGTTTTTTGCAGAGCTGTCAGTTAATTAAAAAATACATTTTGATTGGCTGTTTTGCTGAGCAGGTAATCAAAATTTGTTTTCAATTGTATAGAGGTTTATATGGCGTTTGCTGTTCCATGGGAGTCACTGTTTGGTGGCATGTTACTCGGGCTATCGGCCGTAATATTGATGCTATTTAGTGGGAAAGTCGCCGGAATTAGTGGGGTTGTTGGAGGGCTTTTAAATCCAAAAAAACACGATTCAAGCTGGCGTGCCGCTTTTGTTGTTGGGCTAATATTAAGTGCGGTTATTCTTGCACCACTTGGCTTTGATCTTCCAGATGTGTCAAACAACAACATCGTGCTGGTCGCTGTCGCTGGTGTATTAGTTGGGTTTGGTACCCGTCTGGCAAATGGCTGTACGAGTGGGCATGGAATCGTAGGCATGGGCCGATTTTCTGTGAGATCCATTGTGGCGACATGCACATTCATGATCACAGCGATCATCGTTGTTTGGGTAAAGCGTCAAGTAGGGTGGGCATAATGTCAGTGAATAGAATAGTAGGAATGATCGTTGGCTTGATCTCTGGGCTGCTTTTCGGTGCAGGCATGGTTATCTCTGGAATGGCGGATCCGGAAGTCGTCACTGCGTTTTTGGACCTGACAGGTGATTGGGACCCAAGCCTCGCATTTGTGATGGGTGGTGCGCTTTTCGTGTTTACACCTTGTTATCATCTGATCATTAAAAAGCGCACAAGCGCGATCAATGGCAGCCAATTTTCGTTGCCACAGAAAAAGAACCTCGACGGTAATTTAATCGTAGGCGCTAGCATTTTTGGTTTGGGTTGGGGGCTTTCTGGGATTTGTCCAGGCCCAGCAATGAGCAGTATAGCGGGGGGCTCAAATATAATTTTAGCGTTTGTATTGAGCATGTTGGTGGGTTTCGTATTAGGTAGTCAGCACCTAGCAGGACGACTGTGGATTAGCAATAAAAACGAAGCAAGCGATGATCAAAGCCAACAAATCGATCCTTCTCCAGTCACCGATACGATTAACTGATCAACAGAGCAGTGAGATGCAGTTTGCATCTCACTAGAAGGCCAATCTAAGGGAGTTAGATTATGGATAAAGAACACTCACATTCGCTCGTCTATCGAGTAATGAACAGCTTTTTCCCTCCTATTTTATTGGTCATCGCACTCGCTTTTGGGGCTGCTGCTTTCTGGTTGACCCCAAAAGAAGAAGATCCACAGATCGTCGTGCCTATGATTGATGTGTTAATCGATGCACCAGGCTTAAGCGCCCGTCAGGTCGAAAATCAAATTACGGAACCGATTGAAAAAATCTTGAGTCAAATTGACGGTGTTGAATATGTCTATTCGTCATCAATGGAAGGAGCTGCTCAAGTTATCGTGCGTTTTTATGTTGGGGAAAACCGCGAAGAAGCCTTAGTTAAGCTCTATAACAAGCTTTATTCTAATCAAGATCATATTCCTTCTACTGTCGAACGTTGGTTAGTTAAACCTATCGAAATCGACGATGTAGCGATTGTCGTTGCTGCCGTTTACTCGAAAAACGCGGAACAGCTTGATCATGATGATTTGCGCCGAGTTTCTGAACAAGCGACTCTAGCGTTGAAAGCGGTTCCCAATACCAATATTGTATCAGTGATTGGTGGTCAACCTAGAACCATCGAATTGGCGCTCAATGCCACGGCTATGGCCAACTACAAAGTCACGGTTTCAGATCTTGCCCAAGCATTTCAACTCACTCATGTCAAATCTTCAGCAGGGGACATTCAAACTTCGGGTCAGCGATATTCTCTTGAAAGTGGTCAACTGTTTCAATCTTCGGAAGAGCTTGGAGACTTTGTGGTCTCCGTGATTAACGGACGTCCTGTTTATTTGCGTGATGTTGCTGATATCTATGACGGCCCATCTGAAGCCAAAAGTGATACCTGGTATCGTTCAGTGGCGTTGAATGACGCTGAAGAGGTTCCTGCGGTCTTTATCAGTGTAGCTAAGCAAAAAGGTGCGAATGCCGTTACCGTTGCCAACGACGTCATAGCCACGTTACGAGAATTAGAAAGCACTCAGTTTCCTGAAGAGATCGGTGTCGATATTATTCGAAACTACGGACAAACCGCCGATGAAAAAGTCACCAACTTAATCTCTAGCTTAGGTATTTCTATACTGACTGTGGTTGTCTTTGTCGGGTTATTTCTTAATTGGCGCAGTGCCCTTGTTGTCGGTATTGCCATTCCTATCAGTTATGGCGCGACATTGGGCGTGGATTTACTGTTCGGCTACTCGATAAATCGAGTGACCTTATTCGCGTTGATTTTGGCGTTAGGCCTTATCGTTGATGATCCTATCGCGAGTATCGATAATATCGAACGGTATTTGAAGAGAAAAGAACTCAAACGAACGGATGCCATTGTGCTGGCAATGGCTGAAATTCGCAGCGCATTGCTCATGTCCACCGTGGCGATTGTGATTGTGTTTACCCCTATGTTCTTTATCACTGGAATGATGGGGCCGTATATGGCGCCGTTGGCTTTCAACGTCCCGATAAGCGTTGTGTTTAGTACAGTAATCGCGTTTTTCATAACACCTTGGCTTGCCAAAAAAATACTGAAAGGCTCTGAAGAACGTGGTCATTATCAGATCAAAAATACACTCTTATTTAAGACATACCAACGGTTGTTACTGCCACTATTGCAAAGTCGTAAAAAAAGCCACGGATTTCTGGCGTTAGTCGGTTTACTCTTTTTAATTGCAGCGTCACTGCCTTTGTTTCGCTCGGTACCCTTAAAGTTACTGCCTTACGACAATAAGAATGAGTTCCAACTGATTGTGAATATGCCCGAAAATACCGATTTCGTATCGACATCGAACGTATTGCGAGAGTTTTCGGACTTTTTAATCACTGTCCCTGAAGTCCAATCGGTATCTGGTTTCTCTGCAATAGCGTCCCCGATGGATTTTAACAGCATGGTCAGGCACTATTTTTTACGTAATCAGCCCTATCAAGGTGAACTACGGATAGTTCTGGTCGATAAAAAACACCGGAATATGCAATCACACGAAATAGTAACTAGGCTACGGTCAGACATCGAAGCCATTGCATTTAAGCATAATGCGGCTATTCAAATCGTCGAAGTGCCACCTGGCCCACCGGTTATTTCCACCATCACTGCGGAAGTGTACGGGAATGGGTTCCAAAGCTATTCACAATTGCAGGAGCAAGCAAAACAGGTAGCAAATCGGTTATCAAGAGAAGCGTTTGTGTCAGAAGTCGATACCAGCGTTCAAGGTGAATCCAAAACGTTACAGTTCATTATTGATCAAGAAAAAGCGGCGTTATCTGGTATTTCAGTAGCGGATATCAATCAGACACTTCAGTCCGCCAATCAAGGCTACACCTTAGCCTACTTAGCAAAACAGAACGAAGTGAACCCGCTCGCGATTTCAATTCGATTACCAAGAGGTGATAGAGATCAGTTATCCGCGTTATTGCAACTTTACGTAAGAGGTAGTACAGCGTCGATCAAAAATAGCCAAGATGGTGGGTTAGTCGATGCCGCTAAACCTCTGGTTCAATTAAGTGAACTCGGAGAATTTGTGAATCGAGAGACGGATCAACCTATCTTTCATAAAAACCTAAAACCCGTTGTTTATGTGTACGCCGAAGTCACTGGAAGAGTCCCTGGGGAGATCATTGCCGATGTAATGGCCGATCAAGATACGCCAGTGCAAACGTATTCAGTGCCCGTCAATGAGCGCTCATATTTAAACAATGGGGCTGGCGATAGCTGGAGCGTAGCTAAAGGCACCGACATTGTCTGGAGTGGTGAAGGGGAGTGGAAAATCACCGTCGATGTGTTTAGAGATCTCGGTATTGCCTACGCAGCGGCACTGTTTGGTGTGTTTATCGTGATGCTGATTCAAACCGGACAGCCTGCCGTATCGGGTATTATCAT
>NZ_JBNGCJ010000316.1:0-3494 GCF_049974785.1 Vibrio genomosp. F10 str. 9ZD137 | reverse complement strand
CACCAGCGGCCGTGGCTTCTAACAGTTCTGTTGGATCCTCGCCAGACAAAATAGCGTCTTGAATGGCAGCCAGATCATCTTCACCAAACTCAGCACCGCTCAGTTTATCCAGATCGACACTCACATCACCCGCAATAGGCGCGACATTCCAAGTTGAAGTTTCATCGACACAGGCAACACAATTCTCATCAATGACGCTAAGTTGAGACTCTGCGTTATTCATAATAACGCTCGCGCCATTTATCGTAATAACAATGTTGTCGCTATCAATGGTCTCCCCGGCTAACACTTTACGAGCACTTCCACCTGGTGAAACGGCGATAACATCCCCAGAGACTTCTTTAACTAATTGACTGTGTCGTAAAACGTTTACATCCATAAAAACCTCAAGCGCTATTTTTAAAAAATCAACAGCAAATAAATTAATTGTTACAGTTTTATTGTTATAACGTCAAAGTAACAAATTATTGGGCTGACGTCATGTTTTTACACTGCAAACCATACATTGTTGCATATTGCTATGCGTGTTATGACCCAGAACGATAACTTTAACTTATTCCACAGTCTCAAAAATAAGTCGAATTAGCAGATAAAAAGGAGAGTTTTAGGCTTTGGGATTGAGATTGAGATTGGGATTAGAAATGTAACGACAAAAAATAAGGACGCATTAGCATCCTTATTTTTCTTATTTTTCTTATTTTTCTTATTTGTACTCTATTTTTTTTTCGATAAAGTCAGACTCACTAAACCAGCCCACGGTACCTATATATTGGCTTTCAATAAGTTGAGCATCTATCTGGGCTGCGTAACGCGGTGTCATCGTGATCCAGTCATCCTGTTCTTCTGAGTTAACGTCTTGTATATCGGCATCTTCTATGCGAAGAAGTAACTCTTTCACTAAATCTTTTGCTTTATCATCAAGTTGCAAGCAAATACAGTTCATTATCTATTGTCCAATCATTTGTAACAGGCTCATTGACGTTAAGGCCCGTAAAGTACTTCCCAGCTTAACATCTTATTACGCTGAAATTAGAACGGAATGTTCCCTTATTTCAGTTCAGTTCAGTTCAGTTCAAGGCTAAGTAACGCCTACCCAACTAACACAGGTTCAAAAATTTCTCGTTCACTGGATGCGATAACTTGGTCTTTTCCTTGCGCTTTGGCTTTGTACAAAAGCCGATCTGCGCGTTTGAGCAAATCACTTTCTGATAAGCCTTGTTTATTCTTCACCAAACCGCCACTGAATGACAAACTGACCATACTGCCCTCAATATTCACGAGAAGTCTCGTCACGTTATCACGCAACCCATCAGCCTTGGCCAATGCACTGTCGATATCACTGGCTGATAGCCAAACACAAAACTCTTCACCACCGATTCGAAATATTCGATTTAACTCAACATCTTTCATCAATTGTTGACTGATTTTTTTTAGCACAAAATCACCGATATCATGGCCATAGTCATCGTTTATCGACTTAAAGTCATCGATGTCGAGCATTAATAAATAATCATCGCTATGAGATTCCAAAGACTCGGTAAACGCCAAACGGTTGTTGCATCCGGTTAACAAATCTGTCAATGCCAATTTCTGCAATGATTCATTGGCCTGGGCTCGACTCAATTCAAAGAAATGAGATACACACCAGATCGCTAAATAGCAAGTGAAAAAATTAATAAATACAGGTGCAAATGGTAACCCTTCAGTCCCGAAGACCTTGTAACTGACGGCCGATAGAACAAGCACGAGCACAATGAGGCTCAGTTGAAACCCTAAACGCCCGCCTAACAATAAATAGGCAATGGTTGGAAAAAAGAATCCCCACAAAAACAAGACATCGGTAATAGGGAGCAATGCCGTACCCAATATAATCAGCACAGCGATAAACAATAAGTACCAATAAACAGAAACAACGGAGTACTGCCCTCTTCGACACCGAATGAACATGTAAAGTGAAAACAAAGCAAATACCATCTCTAAAGCGGCAAATAGGTATTGGCTATGGTAAACAACGTTAAAAATGGCCAATGCAGTGACAATAAAGAAAAAGGCAAAGCTAACCGAACTGAGTACGGCTTTCCTGATTCGATCCGTCGAATCCAAATAGTTAGAACTCATATTTTCCCTTTAAATAGACCTAAGGTCTCAATCTGTTTATAAAAATCTCTCGGACTGTATCAGTTTTCTCTAACCTAGGATATTTTGCAACGTTATTTACTGTTTTGTAATTAACAATTTACAGACCAAATAGGGCTAAATAATCATGTGCACTCGTATAGTCAATAGTCTAGACCAAAAAAACGTCATGACCGGCAGAAACTTTGACTGGCATTACCCATTAACAACCTACCTCTATCGTCAACAAGCGAATGGTGAAGTTCGAGTCGGCGGCCAGTTCGATTTGACCACTCCACATACCTCACTCGAATGGAAAGTGGATCACGCCAGCATCTGCGCCTATTTAGGGAGCGATCAACTTGGGTTTGCTGCTATCGACGGTATTAATGACAAGGGATTAGTGGTCAATGGCTTAGAAGATTTATTAGCACATTTTGAAGATGCAACCGAGATCATCAGCACCAGTGATAGTTTGGCAGCAAAGGTTCATCAGATAAGAGAGCTGATTGAGAAAGATAAAAAAGCTTTCAACGATGATATTTCAATTCCAGATGATGCAACGCTGTTGTGCTCGCTGCGTTGGGTCCAATTTGTACTCGATCGATTTGATTCCGTGCAAGAGGCGGCAGAATACTTTCGCTCTAATCCGGATAATCTTTTTATCTACAGTGGAAATGTTCCTGATGGCCACGAGCAGGTTACCAAAACAAAGCTTCATTTGGCACTCTCCGATCCCACCGGGAATTCGAGCGTGATCGAATTGAGGGGGGATGGGTTTACTGTCAATGAAAGTTGTAATTACAATGTGGTGACTGTGACACCCAGATTTGAGGTCCAACAGTGGTTATTAGAACCTTGGCTAGAAAAATGGCAATCCCCAAAACAGTTCGCTGGTTTAACCTTATTCGATGTCCCTGGAGGTACGGCAACACACCAAAGATTTGCTCGTGCTAATTACTTTTATAACTTTGCTCAACCCCAAACAGGCACTGATAATATTCTAGCTCAAACTCGCTCACTAATGGCAAGTTGTGCCACACCATTGGGTGTTCATCTTGAACGTCAATCTGAAAACGCAGTGCCTTCAGCCACGACCCAGTGGACAAGTATCAGCGATCAACGCCTTCTCTGTTATCATTTCGTCAATACACATTCTCTCGGCCATCAATGGCTCGACTTTAAGCCTTTTTCTTCTGATTCAGAACGAGTGCTGTTAATTGGCGAGAGTGATGTCGAAAAAGAACCCAAGGCGCCTATTTATGGTGATTTGAATGAGCACATGAAGCCTTGTAGCGCACCTTTTACTGCGATTTCTTCATAAAGTGAGATTAAAGCGTTAACAACTGAAGCATAAAAGCCTCCATAAAAAAGCTAAG
>NZ_JBNGCJ010000315.1:0-4186 GCF_049974785.1 Vibrio genomosp. F10 str. 9ZD137 | reverse complement strand
CGCTCTTCCGATCTAGTGTCAGATCATCGATAGGAATCAGATCAATCGGAATGAATAAAACGGCGAGAGGTAACATAAAGCAAATAAACAACTTTATTAAAACACCTTTATTCAGTGCTGGCATGGAGCGATTCCTACAATAAAAAGAGAGTCAAAGTAGAATAGGCGATTTGGAAATAGAGGACTTGGACGAGCGTTATAGTTTTAATAAGTGGTGGATTTTATTGGATGAGTTTTGTTTCTAATCAAAAATGCCCTGTGATGAACAGGGCATAAGTCATAATGTCGCTTTTGTTATTACAGCGTTATTCTTCGCCAGCGCTATCGTCTGCTTTGCTGTGGGCGTATGGCGCACCCATGCGAGTTGGTGCACCGAGCAGCATACTTTCTTCAAAGGTAATGGCGTCTTTAGCGAACAGGTTGATGACGGTTGAACCTAACTTAAAGCGCCCCATCTCTTGTCCTTTTTTGAGATGAACCGATTTATTGCCTTCCGCTGGGTAGCCCCAACGATAAACCGTATTGCCACGAGGCGGAGTGACGGTTCCTGCCCAAGTCAGTTCAATACTACCCACAATCGTTGCACCCACTAAAATTTGCGCCATCGGGCCAAATTCAGTATCAAAGATACACACCACGCGTTCGTTGCGGGCAAATAAATTTGGGATATTCTCTGCGGTTAATGGGTTAACAGAAAACAGGTCACCCGGCACATAAATCATTTGGCGTAGAACACCATCACACGGCATGTGCACACGGTGGTAATCACTTGGCGAAAGATATAAGGTGGCAAACTCACCATCGGCAAATTCATTGGCCAGTTCTTCATCACCACCAAGTAGTTCGACCGATGTGTAATCATGGCCCTTAGCCTGAATAAGCTTACCATCGACAATCGGGCCGAATTGACTGACACACGCATCGGCTGGGTGAGTGATAACTTGATCACCTTCAGCAACAGGGCGAAGCCCATCTTTTAACTCACGAACGAAAAATTCGTTAAATGTTTTGAAGTGAGATGGATCCGAGTGTAACGCTTCATCCATGTTGACTTTGTATTGTTTGATAAATCCACGAATAATCGCGGTGGTTAAACTGCCCAATCGAGCAGAGGCTAATTTGCCGACCAAACGGGTTAAAGCATGCTTTGGTAGCCAGTGCTGCAGTTCAACTTTAATCTTATCCATTGTAAAAATTCCAATACTGTTTAAATGATCGACTTTGTTCTGGGCGCGAGATACTACTTAAATATGCTTTGATTGTCAGTAAGCAGACAATATTTGCATACAAAAACCACTTAAAGGTCGGCTTTTTTGCTCCGAGAGTATTGTCGGTTATCTTTGTTGTCAGCCATGCTTTCGATGATTCTATGGTAATTGTCGAAGCGAAGTTTACTGATGTTTCCATGTTCGACCGCTTCACGCAAAATACACCCTGGGTCGTCGTTGTGCGTGCAATCTCTGAATTTACAGCCACCTAAGTAGGGCTTAAATTCAATGAAGGCATCGGTGATTTCATCGGGTTCTAGGTGCCACAAACCAAACTCACGAACGCCTGGAGAATCGATCAAATCGCCACCGGAAGGGAAGTGATACAAACGCGCTGCCGTGGTGGTGTGCTGACCAAGACCAGAGTTTTCAGATACTTCGCCTTCTTCAATGTCAAGAGTCGGCATGAGTGCATTTACCAGGCTTGATTTACCCACCCCAGATTGACCGACAAAAATGTTGATGCGATCTTTGAGTTCCGCTTCAAGTTCTTTAATGCCATAGCCTGACTCTTTGCTCACAAACATCACTTTGTAGCCGATTTTCTCGTATTCCTTGAGTGTTTCGCGGTATTCACTAATTTGTTGCTCTGTGAGTAAATCGACTTTATTCAATACGACTAACGGCGCGATGCTCACGGTTTCAGAGGCAATAAGGTACCGGTCGATGATGTTGAGCGATAATTCTGGTAATACCGCTGAAACAATCACCATTTGGTCGACATTAGCAGCCACGGGTTTTAAACCGTCATAATAATCAGGGCGAGTCAGCATCGATGTGCGAGGCTCAACCGCTTCAACTACGCCTGAAATACCAGCCATCGACTCTAAACCTGCGCGCCATGTCACTCTGTCACCTGAAACTAAGGTTTCAATGCTGCGGCGTAAGTTACAACGGTGAACTTCATTCGTCTCAAGATCTTCGATATCAGCATGCTGGCCAAACCGAGTGATAACTAGGCCTCTTTTGGCACCGCCGAGCATGCTCTCATCCCATTGGATAGAGTCTTCTTTCTTGAGTCGTTTGTTCTGGTTGCTACGTACTCTTCGTACTTGACCTTTGGTCAATTTTTTCTTTTTTGCCACAATGATGTCTTCAATACGTTATTGATGATGCGATCTACCTCCAGAAGGCCTGCTGTTTCAGCGAATGCTAATGATTCAGAACTATCTTGGGGATCCTTATTTGGGTATAGTACCTCTTTTATCCTTAAACAAATAGGCAACTCACTCATGTCCTTTAGCGATCAAAACTTAATTTGGGTCGATCTTGAGATGACAGGCTTAGATCCTGAAACTCATAAGATCATTGAAATTGCGACTGTCGTGACTGATAGTGAACTCAACATTTTAGCTGAAGGTCCTGTTCTTGCCATTCATCAAGATGATGTCGAATTAGATAAAATGGATGAGTGGTGCACCACGACTCATACAGGAAGTGGGTTGGTAGAACGTGTACGTAAAAGCCAAGTCAGTGAACAAGACGCGATCAAACAAACGATTGAATTTTTAGAGAAATGGGTGCCTAAATCAGCATCGCCTATCTGTGGAAACAGCATTGGTCAAGATCGTCGTTTTTTGTTTAAACACATGCCTGAACTTGAGCAATATTTCCATTACCGTTATATCGATGTTAGCACTTTAAAAGAGCTCACTCGCCGTTGGAAACCGGAAGTGTTGGACGGTTTTTCTAAAAGTGGCAGTCACTTGGCGCTTGATGATATTCGTGAGTCTATTGCTGAGCTGAAATATTACCGCCAAACGATCATTTCGATTTAATTCAGCCCTAACTAACGGCAATGAGCTTCGCCTCTTATTTAATGCCTGCTATTTTAAATGCCAGTAATTATATGCTGGCATTTTTATTAGGGTACGGGTAAAAATGCGAATTGAGCAACGCCGTGTACGACTTTCGTGATACTACGATTCATTTTATCTGCCACGATGAGCGCCATCATATCCTGAACTAGGGTCATTTTCGCAAAGAGGCGGTCAAAGCTCGTGTCAGCGCCTGTTTCACTCAATCGATTTGTTAGAATGAATAAGTCTCCATTTGCGTCTCTTCGGTGGTAAAGCCGCCAAACAAAAATCTCGATATTGCGGGCACTGTTGTAAAGCGCTTGTTCATCAAGCGAATCGAGAATAAAAAATTCCTGTTGGTGGTTGTAAGAGCGCCTGAGCATTTCTGAAAGACCGACGACTGCGGCAAAAACGCGATCGCCTTGGTAGTTTTCGTCAAAGCTGAGAAGAATAGCCTCTACGCTGGTCACGCCGCCAAGTTCGTCAAAAATTAGTGTTGGTAGTTCGGTTTCATCAAGTGAACCAAAAATTTGTTCAATGCGTTTTTCTACGGTCATGCCTTCATTTTTTTTGAGTTGAGAGGGATTGCGAGCGTACAATTTTTGGGTGAGCCGAATCATCATCTGTTTTTGTTGACGAGCATGTACATCCATCACAAAATCAATGTCACTCTTTCCTAGGTTTCTGATTGGCTTCGGCACTGTTCCACAACTGGAAAGTGTCAGGCACAGTAGGCTAGCGAGTATTATCGCTCGGTAATGCAATAAGATCACAGTGTGCTTTAAGAGAGGCATTAATTGTCTTTCCATGACGGTGCGCGACTTAAACGAGTGGATATATTGATCAAAGTTATACTAAAGGAGCAATATCTTCGATCTATTCATGAACTGGGTAGAGCAAATAATGGCTTATCTCGCATTATCTCTTTAATTTGTGAGTTGAATGATTCGCCAGTTTTAGTCATAAGGTCAGTAAACTGGAAATTATGATGGCTTTTTAGGCGGATAGAAAAAAAAAGCTGTTTTTTTATCGGAATGACTTGCATCACAAATAAATGCTCTTATAATTCGCATCCCTAAACAACGGAAACGTTGTCAAAGCGATACTAGCTCAGTTGGT
>NZ_JBNGCJ010000314.1:0-19581 GCF_049974785.1 Vibrio genomosp. F10 str. 9ZD137 | reverse complement strand
ATAGCCGTAGCTGAACCGGTAGAAGTGGGGATCAAGCTCATGCCACAAGCGCGCGCGCGACGGAGATCTTTATGTGGTGCATCCAAAATCGTTTGGGTGTTAGTTAAATCATGAATCGTAGTAAATGAAGATTGTTCAATACCCAGTTTCTCATGGATCACTTTCACCACTGGCGCAATACAGTTCGTAGTACAAGAGGCTGCGGTCACAATGCGGTGCTTATCGGCATCAAAAATGGCATCATTCACGCCCACCACAATGTTGGCAATGCCTTCTTCTTTTACCGGCGCGCTCACAACCACACGCTTCACACCCTGTTCTAAGTATTGATTCAAAATAGAGGTTTTACGGTGTACACCTGTTGCTTCAATCACCACATCACAACCAGACCAATCAACAGCGCCTATCTCTCGCTCTTGTGTAGTACGAATGCGGTGCTGATTAACGATAATGTCATTCTGTTCGTGGGTCACGCCGTGATGCCAACGCCCTTGAACCGAATCAAACTCCAGCAGGTGGGCTAATGTGTTTGTATCACCTGCTACATCATTGATAAGCACGAATTCGAGTTCAGGCCAATCAAAAGCAGCGCGCAGTGCCAAACGGCCAATACGGCCAAATCCATTGATTCCAACTTTAATCGTCATTGTATTGATCTCTTCTTCATATTAAGTGCAAGGACGTGCAGCCATTGCTTGCAAACGCTGAACATCCAATTGATATTGTTCCTGTAGACAATTGGACTCTTTTAAGCCCGCGATGACCTTACGTAACCAACCGGGTAATGTGTGTGATACATGGTAGTAAACCCACTGTCCTTCGCGTTCATCCACCAACACGCCTGATTGACGAAGTTGAGCGAGATGCCGTGATATTTTAGGCTGACTTTCATCTAAAGCGCTGGTGAGCTCACACACACATAATCGCCCTTCCCTGGCAATTAAAAGCAAACATCGCATACGGGTTTCATCAGAAAGCATTTTAAAAAACTGGTGCGGTAACATTTTAAATCTCATATATACGCATATCCATATATATTAAATTTGCGCTATCGAATGTCAATAGCCCACTCGGGATTGCAATAAAAAGTTCATAGAGATAAGAGATAAGAGATAAGAGATAAGAGATAACGACTAAAAACAGGAAAAAGATAAAGCAGAGATTAACAATAAAAACGGCAACGACTAAGCGATCTGATTGACTTGCTGGCTCCATTTTTGTGCAGACGAGAGCGCAGACACAACCTCTTGAAGATTAAGATCCAATGCATTGCAGAAGCTTTGTAGGCCTTGCCAATCCGCCCGTTCAAAGCACTCTTCTAATTGAAGTAAAGATCCAAATGGTCCACTTCTTTCAAGTAAGATCGATTTAATAGAGTCACTCAGCGGGAGTTGCTCCATCAAGTCTCCTAACGATAAATCCAGTAATGCATCCAACAATGAAAATAGCCCGATGAGAAAAGCTTGATCACGGTGGGTTGAAAAAATGGGGTTGGGTGACATAAGCAGACAGAACTGGGCCCGTTGCAGAGAGAGCTTTGATAATTCTTGAGGCTTATTACGCGAAATAAACGAGGCCACAGTTAACGAAACAAACGACTTCAACTTATCTTGGCCAAGATACAAAAGCGCCTGACGAAAAGAAGAAATTGGCACGCTTAATCGATCCGACATTGAGTTAACAAACTTAAGTAACTTATACGACAATTGAGCATCTTGGGCAATGATACGCTCCACCTTGTCGAAATCGACATCTTGCTTACACACCTCTTGAAATAGCTGCATGGCAACCACTTGATCAGGGCTAATGTAACGCTGTTTGACTAGCTCAGGTTTACTAAAGAAATAACCTTGGAACAGAGTAAACCCTGCCGACCGCGTTGTCATAAACTCTTCTCGAGTTTCCACTCTCTCGGCCAAAAATCGTAGGCGACTGTTTCTCGCCTTGAGGTTTTTGAGCATGATGCAGGCATTTGCCATCCCGACCGCCATGATGTCAATTTTCACGATCTGAACATAGGGCAGAAATGAACGCCATTCGTTGTGATAGACAAAGTCATCTAACGCAATCAAATACCCTTGTTGGTGGAGTTCTTTGATCGCAGTGAGCAACTCTTCTGTTGGTTGACAGGTTTCAAGGACCTCAATCACCACCTTATCTTTTGGCAGCATAAGCGGTAATCGACGAATTAAGCTTTGGTAAGGAAAGTTAATAAAGCAACGAGAGGATTCAATCGAAGGGTTCGTGCCGATCGCCAAAAAATTTTCAACAATAAGACGGTACGTTGCTCGATTAGATTCTATATGAGCAGGAAATGCATTATTTTCTCCGTCTCGAAATAGGAGTTCATAGCCTAATGTCTGGCGTTTAGCGTTTAGAATTGGCTGACGAGCAACGTAAATATCTTTCATGGTACAACTATCCATATGATTTGAATGCATTTAATCATATTTTTGAGCTCGCGAGTAGCGCGCCACATCCCATAAACATCGAACCAAAAACTCTATTCACCTTCCCCATCACGCTTTCGGAACGAATGAAACGACCTAATTTAGCGGATAATGAGGTATAACCCAACATCACAACGCTATCAATGGCCACCGTAGTCACACCTAAGATAAGCAACTGAGTAAGCTGATCTTGATGCGGATTAATAAATTGAGGAAATAACGCCACCAAAAACACAATAGACTTGGGGTTGGTTAAATTGATGAGTAACGCGTTGCGCATCAGCACCCAGCTCGACAAGGCAGAGTGATCCACACTCGCTTCTAAGCTGGATTGATCTCGCCACTTTTGCACACCTAGCCAAACAAGGTAAACCACGCCTACCCACTTGATAACACTAAAGGCCAACGCCGATTGAGCGACTAGGGCACCAATGCCAGCGCCCACCAACACAATATGAAACGCCAACCCCAACTGTAATCCAACGATCGCTGATAGGGATTTTTTAGTTCCATAATTGAGGCCATTACTGATCGAATTGACGGTACCAGACCCAGGGGCGAGGCTAAATACAATCGCGGTCACAACGTAGGCTAACCAAACATGCATATCCATAGAATTTCCCTCGACTAAATGGGTTTAGCCCAACATAATTTACTCTTAAGTATCACTCGAATATTGACCAAGGATATTATGAATCAATCGAGCTCCATTCACTCATCTTATACTCAAGAGTCATGTTTTGAGCAAGCCATCAGTTCAAATATTTCCCAACTTTGGCAATTGAGAACCGAAGGTTATTTAACGACCAAAGACAGAAAGAAACTGTATTGGTGTAAAGTCACCGACCCAAAACACACGAAGGCGATTGTTATTGTTAACGGACGCGTTGAATCGGCCTGGAAGTATCAGGAACTTTTCCATGATCTCTTTCACCAAGGCTATGACATCTACTCGTTCGATCATCGTGGGCAAGGAATGTCAGATCGCCTGATCGATGACACCGAGATGGGTTACATTGAAGAATTTGATGATTACATCAACGATATGGTTCAATTGGTGACTTCATTTTCTCTTGAGCATTATGAGAAACGCTACTTACTTGCGCACTCTATGGGTGGAGCAGTAGCCACTCGATATTTACAGACCAATCCAAACCACCCTTTCGATGCCGTTTCGCTCAGCGCACCGATGTTTGGCATTGCTATGTCTCGGTTAAATCGGTCTATCGCACTGCCAATGACCCAACTAATGAGCATGATGACGACGTCACCTCGCTACGCACCGGACCAAAAAGGGTATTACGCGAAACCCTTTGAGGTAAACCCTCTGACCCAAAGCTCTATTCGCTATGACTGGTTTCGACAGCTCTATGAAGACAAACCACAACTTAAATTAGGCGGGCCAACTCACCGTTGGGTGTGGCAAGGTCTAATGGCGGCGAAGCAATGCGTTCAGCAAACGAGGCGTATTGAGGTGCCGCTTCTTCTCATGCAAGCCAGTGAAGATGTCATCGTCGACAACAGGGACCAGATTCGCTTTATTAAAAAACTGGCGAAAACCAACAATCAATGTGCCTTAAAAATCGTGTACGGATCAAGACACGAGTTACTGTTTGAAAAAGATGACTATCGAAACAATGCTCTGGATTGCACGCTCCAGTTTTTTGCTCAACACTGAATATCACTTAGCGCAGACCAAAGCGTCTTAGGCATGGCATATTTTAGCCCTTAACCTCACACTAAATGAGGAAAAAGAGAAAGCTTAACTTACCCTCTTTTTTTCCTCATTATTAGCGTAAACTAGGCGCATAAAAAGACCCATTGACCCACTTTCATCCTCATGAGGATATTATGACTACTGCCGATAAACATTCTAACTTTCATATTGTTGCCTCCGACCTTGACGGTACGTTACTCGCTCCAAATCATAAACTTAGCGACTTCACAAAACGTACTCTAAAAGAGCTGCACGAGAAAGGACTGACGTTTGTTTTCGCTACTGGCCGCCATCATGTTGATGTGGCAGGCATTCGTGAACAGGTGGGCATTCCTGCTTATATGATTACGTCCAATGGAGCACGCGTTCACGATCAGAACGACCAGCTGATGTACAGCCAAAACGTGCCAAAAGATTTAATTCAACCGGTGATCGATGTCATCAAACAAGATCCTGACATCATGATTCATATTTATCAAAACGATGAATGGCTGCTAAACAAAGAAGACAGTGTACTGAAAAACTTCCATGACGAATCTGGCTTTACGTACAAAGTGTTTGATGTCGATAATGCCCCGGTCGATGGTGTCGCTAAAATATTCTTTACTCACCCTAATCACGATCATGATTATCTCGTCCAGTATGAAGATAAACTTAACGAGCTGTTCGGTGAACGAACGAATATCGCCTTCTCTACCCCTTGGTGTTTAGAAGTGATGGCAGCCGATGTATCAAAAGGCGAAGCGATTAAAGCGGTTGCCCACTCTATTGGCCAACAACTCGAAAACTGCATCGCATTTGGTGATGGAATGAACGATGTGGAAATGTTGAGCATGGCAGGACTTGGCTTGGTCATGGGCACGTCTCACCATAAAGTCATGGCAGCGCTTCCAAACAACCCTGTGATTGGTAGTAATGCCGACGATGCCGTTGCTCACTATTTGAAGGAACACCTCATTTAATCATTGATACACCCTGCAATCCCCCCTATATCATGATCCCTAGACATCAACACTCTAGACCAAAGAAAGGGCAGTCACTTGCCCTTTTATCTTGTTTCTAATTTTCGTCATCACTATGCCATAATGCATTCATTGAATTCGTTATAAGTGACTCTCATATGAAGGTATTAAAACGTTCTGCTTTACTGGTAACGCTGGCTGCACTGCAAGCTTGTTCCACCAACACCGCCTCAACCACCGCTGTTGAACCAATCAAAGCAACCCTCGATAAACCTGAAACCGTTCAACCCCAAACGTTTGTGCTTCGAGGAGAAGTCGTCATCGGCCATGAGGTAAGCAGTATTACCCCATGTGGAAGTAATAAGCAGTTCTGGTTGGCGCTCGATTCTTTGCCACTCTCACCTGCACAACATTTAGTTAAAACGCCCTACCAGCCTCTCTATGGAGAAGTGATAGGCCATCTTGTGACGCCAAGCCATCATGGCTTTGATTCAGATTTTGAAGCGCGCTTTGTTGTTGACCAAATCAACCTGTTAACCGCTGAAAATCCCAATCGATGTAACCTGCCAACAAAAGCAACGGGTATGTATGGCACTGAACCCAATTGGTCGGCCAGATTTCAAGGCAACGAGCTTATCTTCCAACGTATGGGTTTTGACGCTCAGGCGCTGACGATCACAAACCATCAAATCTCAAGTGACCAGCGTCACTACATCTTAGAAAGCGGTGAACTTTTATTAAATGCCAAGAACTGCAGCGATGGTATGAGTGATAGCTTATTTGGTTGGCAAGCTCAGGTAACCTTAGCGAATGAAACATACAAAGGTTGCGCCACACTTTCTAACCAAGACGCAACAGCAGGTTGGAGCGGTATTTATAACGCTAAATCGACGGATAATAGTAATTTCAATGTTCAAGTAGAGTTATTCCCTGATCATACGGCAGTCACTCAATACGATTATAATAACGGCGAGCCAGCGATCGTTGAGAAAGGCTATTGGCAGCAACTTAATGCCGATCAAGTCCAGGTCGTCATGACTCATCATCAACGTCAATTTCTCCGCTCAGAGCGTATATTTACCCGAGAAGGCGATCAGTTGACTGCGACCCAAGAAAAAGTCGGCGATGTCCTCTACCCTATTGCTAATGACGGATTAACGCTGTTTTCTGTCGATAGCATAGACCAATAGATAGGTCGCCTAACAAACGATGATACCGATGAATAACAAAGCATCTGCATGTACACATTGTCACTTGTCGCTGCACTGTGTCTGCGATTTGATTCCGACGATCGAATCGCCCATCCATATTGCATTGTTGATGCACGAGAATGAACTTAAGCGAGAGACCAACAGCGGTCAGTGGTTATTGGCAAGCTTAACCAAGTGTACTCAGCATACTTGGCGGCGGAACACGCCCAGCGAATCGTTGATTGAATTAATGAACCAACCGGATATCGTGCCGATGCTGGTATTTCCCAATGACTCAAGCCGCTGCGTTTCACAGACTAGGCATCATTGGAGTCTAGAGAATAACAACAAAACACCACTGTTTATTATTTTGGATGGCACTTGGCAAGAAGCGAAAAAGATGGCGAACAAGTCGCCTTGGCTTGCACAATGCCAAACCGTACACTTGTCACCCAGTACACGTTCGAATTATCAATTAAGGCGTAATCAAGCCGACGGGCATTTATGCACCTTAGAAGTCGGTGCCGAGCTGCTTCGACTGGCAGGCGCTGATCAAGCCTCGACTCAACTCACTGATTTTTTTCATCACTATATGAAGGTTTATCACGCGGATAAATGCGGTCATCGATATAAGAGTCAAGACTAACCCGTTTCAGTCACCGGTTATAAGTCGAGTAAGGAATCCAGTCGGTTTATTTCGACATCGGGCAGGACTCGGCTTCGCTGGTGGCGCATTAAGTCGGTATCTTGATCATTAAACCAACACGCCTGAAAACCATTATTTTTGGCACCCACCACATCCGTAATAAGATGATCACCCACATGCAAAATGTGTTTTGGGGCAACCTTCAAAAATTCTGAGGCTTTAACAAACAGATCTTCTGCCGGTTTCGCCCTTCCATCTGGACCCGCTTTTAATACCAAAGAAAAATACGGATCGAGTGCAATCTTGTGAACATCAACGTTCCCATTGGTGATCGCCACCAGCGGGTAACGCTGACTTAACAAAGTCAAAACTCGATGGGTTTCATCCGGAACTTGAAACTGACTGCGCAGCTCCAATACTTTGTCAATGGCCGCTGTCGCCGCCAGATCCGCTTGTTCATCGTTATAACCGAGTAACTTGAGCCCTTGATAAACTTGAGTAAAACGCCAACGTGTCACGTCATGTTTCAACATCGGCTCGTTGATCATCACATCTCTTTTTACTTGTTGCCACCACTCTAATGGTCGTTGAGCACTGATAGGATGATTCTGATGCAGCCATTGCGTGATTTTTCTCTCAACACGCAAAATCACCGGACGGTTATCATACAAGGTATCGTCAAGGTCAAAAGTCATGGCTTGAATAGGCAATACACGGCGATAAAAGCGCATCTATTTTTTGTCCTTTTTCTTGGCTCTTGGATGGGCTTGATCGTAAGCCTGTGCAAGATGTTGAAAATCTAAGTGCGTATAAATCTGGGTCGTCGAAATATTTTCATGGCCCAATAATTCCTGCACTGCACGCAAGTTGTTACTGGATTCAAGCACATGAGTCGCAAACGAGTGGCGTAATTTATGCGGGCTGATATGACTCGCTATGCCTTGTTTTTGACCCCACTCTGCCATGCGCTTTTGCACATTACGATGGGAAATTCGCACGCCAGTCTTGGAAACAAACAGCGCTTTTTCATCGTTATTTGCCATGCTTGAACGGTATTTAAGCCATTGACCAACCCATATCTTAGCTTCACCAGAAAAGGGCACTTTACGCTCTTTGTCTCCCTTACCGATAACTCGAATTTCACCCGCACTGGCACGAATATCTTTGATGTTAATGCTGACCAACTCCGCTAAGCGAAGCCCTGCCCCGTACATCAATTCCATCATGGCACGATCGCGAATTGAAAGCGGGTCATCGCCACTGTCGACGTCAAGCAACTGCCCGACTTCATCGACATCAAGATTTTTAGGTAAAGGTCGTTGCTTACGAGGGGCGGATACCCCTTTCGCAGGGTTGGCACTGAGCTCACCGCGAAGAATGAGAAAATCGAAAAAGCTTCTTAAACACGAAAGACGAGTCGCTAAGCTGCTCGCTTTCATTCCATCTCTCATTCCTTTACTAGCAAGCTGCCTTACCCAAGCGGCATCGATATCGTGCCATTCAGTAAGATTCATTGAGCTCAGCTGCATCGCCATGGTTTCTAACTGCTGTTTATAGTTTCGTTGAGTATGCAGACTTAGCCCTTTCTCGCTTCTAAGATATTCATAAAAGCGTTCTAAGGGCCGTTGTAAACTATGAGGAAGTGTTGCTGTAGGCTCGTTCATTATCGATCACTTGCCAAGGAAGAGTGCTGATTAAATGTGAGACAACCAAGCCTAGGTGGCGCAAAAACAAGGTATCCATATGAGGCTGAAAATGCCCACCATCTTCGCTAGAGAAAACCAGAACGCCAAGGGTTTTGTCTTTTCCTAACGGAAGCACGACATAAGAACCCAGCTCAGGCGCGCGCGAATGCTCCCCGAATAACTCTAGCCGATCAATCTTGCGTAAGCGTCCTAAATAAGCGGGCTTACCGTTGAGATGATTCAAAGAAAAACGTTGGATTTGTTCTTGGTTCGTCATGTACTTGGCTGCTTGGGCATCAATCAATCGAACATACGCCTTTAAAGACAGTGCGTTAGCTTTCGTTTCAATAGCAGCAAAGACGCTATTCAGATCTTGGCATTTCAGTACTTGCTCTTGAAGATCCATAAACTCATGGAACGTATGGTCATTTTTAGCCGCGAGTGACATTAGCGTGGTGATCTCTTCTTCAAGCTCTTCAATGCGTTGGCGCTGCCTATTTAGCTGCACATGAACCAGAGACACCGCCCCTTGTTCTTGATGAGGCAATGAAAGGCGATCAACCAATGCTTTACGTTGTAAAAAGAAATCGGGGTGGTCTTTAAGATACTCGGCAACCACTTCAGCGGTTAACGTATCCGCTTCTATATGAGACAAAATCATTCCTTAATTAGCTGTTATGAGCTTAGTTAATTAGCAAGTAGGCGTGACCAAAAATGAGCTAACAAAACTGAATTAACAAGAAAGCTGACCATCAAAAACATGGGTCGCTGGGCCTGTCATATACAGTGGATGGCCAGGGCCTTGCCACTCAATATACAAAGAGCCACCAGGTAAATGCACCGTGACTGAGCTATCGAGCAACCCCTGAACAATCCCTACCGCGACCGCTCCGCAAGCACCACTTCCACATGCTTGGGTTTCACCGGCTCCGCGCTCATAGACACGCAATCGAACTTCATCACGGCTAATGACTTGCATAAAGCCTGCATTAACTCGTTCAGGAAAACGCTCATGGGACTCCAACAATGGCCCTAACCTGTCAACATCGGTAGTATCGAGGTCATCGACAACAGTAACCACATGAGGATTACCCATGCTAACAGCACCACAAAAGAGGGTATCGTCATCCGTACGTAAGATGTATGTCTTCTCGGTTTGCTTGGCTTTAAAAGGGATTTTGCTCGGTTCAAATACGGGTTCGCCCATATTTGCCGTGACCTGATCATCCTCTTCAATCGCCAGTGTCATCTTGCCTTTCTTGGTACTCACATTCACCGTAAATTTATTTGTAAGACCTTTCATCCGCACAAATCTAGCGAAGCAACGAGCACCGTTTCCACACTGCTCAACTTCACTGCCATCCGCGTTAAAAATGCGGTAATGGAAATCAGTTTCCGGATCATAAGGGGCTTCAACCACCAACAACTGGTCAAAACCAACACCAGTATGTCGATTCGCCAAACGACGAATCAAATCTGGCGAGAAGAAAATATTTTGGGTAATGCAATCAACAACCATAAAGTCATTACCCAATCCGTGCATTTTAGAAAAATGGAAATGCATAGTACTACTGTTACTCCGGTAAGATGTTCTCTAAAGCCCAAAGACTAGATAGCTCTTCACGCTGACGAACTAAGTGCGTTTTATCACCGTCAACCATGACTTCTGCAACACGAGCACGTGTGTTGTAGTTTGATGACATAACAAATCCATAGGCACCCGCAGAACGAATCGCCAGTAAATCACCTTCAGCAAGAACCAAGCTACGATCTTTACCTAAAAAGTCGCCCGTTTCACAAATCGGGCCGACAATATCATACGTTTTGGCTTCACCTTGTCTTGGAACCACTGGCACAATATCTTGCCATGCCTGGTAAAGCGCAGGGCGCATTAAATCGTTCATCGCCGCATCAATAATGGCGAAGTTTTTATGCTCGGTATGTTTCACGAACTCAACTTTGGTCAACAACACACCTGCGTTCGCAGCGATGGCTCGGCCTGGTTCAAAAATCAGCTCGAGATCAGGATGATTGCCTAAACGAGACAGAAGCGCTTTCGCGTAATCCGTTGGCTGTGGCGGTTGTTCATCTCGGTACACAACACCTAAACCGCCACCCACATCAAGGTGCACAATATCAATGCCATCGGCTTTCAATTGATCAATCAGAGTGAGTAATCGATCCGTTGCATCGATGAAAGGTTCAAGATCCGTCAATTGCGATCCAATGTGGCAATCAATGCCTTGGATATTCAGGTTCTCAAGACTTTGGGCAAATTTGTATACCGCTGGCGCTCTATCAAACGCGATGCCAAATTTGTTGTCGCGCAAACCTGTAGAAATATAAGGGTGAGTATTGGCATCCACATCGGGATTAATACGTAACGAAATCGGAGCAATCACTCCAAGCGACTGAGCCACTTTATTTAAACGCTCTAACTCTGACTCCGATTCAACATTAAAACACTTAATCTTTAGCTCTAATGCACGCTTCATTTCCGCTTCAGTTTTACCAACACCAGAAAAAACCACTTTCTTTGGATCGCCACCAGCAGCGATAACGCGTTCAAGTTCACCAGCCGAAACAATATCAAACCCTGAACCAATACGAGCCAATGCGTTCAACACGCCTAGGTTGGAGTTTGCTTTTACGGCATAACAGACAAGATGCGGGTGATCACCAACAGATTTATCAAATGCGTTCCAATGACGTTCAAGCGTCGCTCGTGAATAGACATATAAAGGCGAGCCATATTGCTCAACTAAGCTCGTTAGCGCTGTATCTTCAGCCCATAACTGGCCATCATCCTGGTAGTTGAAATAATCCAAAGTGTTTTCCTTTCTAAATTAGACTGATCTTTCTTATTTATTGTGTTTGTTTTATTTTATTGAGCTTGTTCATTTTGTGGCGCTTCTTCTGGCATGTACAATCCGCCAGTTTGCCCACAGCCTGCAATTGTAAAAATAGAGAGCATAAAAAGTGCTACAATCGATTTTTTCATTTTGCATCTCGTGATTATTGATTCAATGCCCCCTATAATCGCACCACAGTCTAGAAAAGCAATAGGATAACAACGATGAACGATATGGAATTTCATCAACAGGTCGATTTACAAATACAGAGTATTGAAGATGCGATTGATGAATCAGGTGCAGATATTGATTTTGAAGCGTCTGGAAATGTGCTGACCTTAGAGTTTGATGATAGAAGTCAAATCATCATCAACCGCCAAGAACCGATGCATGAAATATGGTTAGCATCGAAATCAGGGGGTTTTCACTTCAAGTTTATCGATCAACAATGGATTTGCTCAAAGACCGGAATGGCGCTTTTCACTATGGTCAAACAGGAATGTGAAAAGCACGCCAATGAAAGCATCGACTGGCCTTAGAGGCGATTCTCAATCTTTAAAGCAATAAAAAAGAGTACGTAATGTACTCTTTTTTATTTATGCATTGACTACTCTCGATGGCTTGGAATAAGCCGCATTATCATTTCTATAAGGGACAACATAACAATCCCCTTCCTCAGGATGAACGATTTGATAGTACTGAGGCAGGTTGAAGTTAATGGCGTCACAAGACGCTAAGGTTTCATCTTTGGCGGAAGTATAAAAAGTATTGACGCTTGTAATCATGTCATCTTTTTCACCACTAAACTGGTGGTAAACTTCGCTCAAGTTATTTTCGTCCAACACATAAATATTGAAGCCCTGATCGGTATCTTCAAAGAAAAATTGCACTAAGCCTTCACTCGCAAAGCCATCAATGACAACGGGCAGCTCACAATCTTGCTCTTTGTCGATCATCAATAGTGGAGAGCCATTGAGCTTATTGGTGGAAATACTCCGATAGAAATCGATAGAGTTCTCTAATTTCTGAACGGAAACACCTCGTCTTTCAAAAAACAATCCATACATCTGCTGTCCAATACGCATCGCTTTGAATCGGCGGCGTTTTTCTTTTTCAATTGGCTTCAAACGTAAATCGATACACTCAGCAAGCAATTGGTATACGGTATTTCGAATCACACCACGAAAATTTTTGGCGTAACAGAAAACATCGACAGATTCCGGGGGTATCGCATCTTGATGCATTTTGCCTAACACGGTTTTCAGTGCATCTAAAATCGCTGTTTCACCCTGAAAATGCAGAGTTCGAACTTCATGCCATGAATTACGATAAACCAAATCGACACTGCCGATTAAGCTCTTCTGCTCTTTATCAAAGCTGAAAATATCAATATCTTTCATATCAACACGCATAGTCTTGGTGTTGATGTCAGCCGTGGGATCACTTTCAAAATTAATAAACATAGCCAACTGGCTAATTTCACATGGACTTGCCAGCGCTTGCATCGTTGGGCGACGTTTACGTAAAGAGAAGGTATTACGCAGATCACTCACCATCTGATAAAACTTATCAATGTCTAACTGAGCTTTGCGAACAACCGAATGCAAACGGGTCGATTCGGTAATCATGCCATTAAAGAATGCCCATGCCACTAACTTACTGAGGTATTCATGATGCTCGAGGCTTGGCTGACCAATAATACGATGCGGTATTAGTGGCTGCTTATACAAATACCAACCGGGTAAATTGGAATGACTGTTTTGAACTTCGATGAAGGTTAAATCAGGCTCATGTAAATCAGGAGAAATCTGTGGATTAAGTAATGTCACCTTGCCTGGAAGCACTTCGAATGCGGCGTAGAGCTTACGAGCCAAGATACTAATATCTTGAGGGCTAATGGCTGAGGTAATGTCATTTTTTCGAGCGAACTGAATCAGGTTTCGATAGCTGAGCATTAGAGCATCAAGCAGGGCATGATGCACAATCTTAACTTGCTCTACTTTCCAATGGCGACGATCATCGAGTTCAGTAATCACGTCCGAACCCCAATTCCAATGCTTCGTCATGTCAGCGAGAGCTTCACGACGCCACGCTACAGAGCCGACACCAGGCTCTCTAGAGAGCTTTTCATGTGTTTTTAAATAAAAGCAACGTCTTACCAGGTCCAACCGAGATTCATCACCGATTCGCTCTAGGTAACGCGTCACTTTCTCAAGCATCAAATAATAAGCATCCATCCCATACAAATCGGGCTCATCAGCAAAGAAACGTCGCTTGGTATCGAGGCTTAATAATTGCGTATTTGGGTATTCCCATGAATATGCTTCAAGCAATATCGCTTTAAGTACCGACTTATAGGGAGAATCAATACTTTTATACAACTGCCACAAGTTTGAGCCAAAATACTCTTCTGCCGGAATGCGATTAAGTTTGCCAAAGTTGATCCACTCACTGCAGTCAATACCACCGCGAGCACAAAGCTGTTTTACATAATCGTCGTAGCACTCTTCCATTTCAGGAGGAACGATTTGCCACAACAGTCTCTGCCCCGCGAGACGAACGGCTGAACGATAAAATTCATCAAGAAGCAGTAAGTGTTGAGAGGACCCACAGTTGTCACCGGTCATCTCTTCAGAGTGGTTATGCTTAAACCGTGTTTCATCCATCAAAAAGAAGTTAGCTTCAATACCCTGAGTTTTTGCCCAATCGGTAATATTTAAACACTTACTCGTTAGGATTGCTCTATGCTCGAGTGTCATATTGGGTGAAATACACACCCAAATATCTAAATCACTCGACGTGCTCTGACCAATAGAAGACGTGCTGCCCATGGTGTACAACCCCAAAATAGCAGGCGTATCAGAGGATTTTAATGAGTGATTAACTGTCTTTTCTGTGTCTTCAATGTATTGACGTTGAATATCCGAGGCTTCAAAAGAGAGAATTCCGTGTGGCGCTTCACCGCCTGAATAACCAGGAATAATAGGGTGGTCAAAATGAAAAAGAAGCGGGATAAGGTTAAATACACGCTGACCTTGCAGATCCATTAGCGCCAGCGCACGCTCAATGCGTTGCTGGTTCAAGCGGTCTAATCGTTGGATTAAAGTCTGTGTATAAGCCTGCAAGGGTGTTTCCTTGATTGAATTATAGTGTTGTGTTTCGTTCATCTTTCGAGCAAACCACAATAACAAAACGTGATCAATCTAACACTTTTTATTGATTTGGTAAAGAATTGAACCGAGTTCAAACAAAAAAGCCATTTCTGCATCTTCGATTTCTAATTTTTACCTAGTGTCGTAGTTAACTCGCATTCCTAACAATAGGTCACACCACAAATGCGAGATATCTCACATAATTTTCAGCTAATTGTACCATCTCATCCTCAATTTTATAACCAAGTGATCTAGTAGTAATACTTTCAGAATGGGAGTGGTAGGATTAAGAAAAATATCAATCGACGAAGACACCTATGACCCATACCACCCCGATTCGTATCGCCACTCGAAAAAGCCCTCTTGCGCTTTGGCAAGCCTATTTTGTTAAAGATGCTCTTCAGTGTGCTCATCCCGGCCTTGAAGTCGAGCTCGTTACCATGGTGACCAAAGGCGATATTATCCTTGATACACCATTGGCAAAAGTGGGGGGGAAAGGCTTATTTGTGAAAGAACTAGAAGTCGCGATGCTAGAAGGGCGTGCTGACCTCGCGGTACACTCAATGAAAGATGTGCCTGTTGATTTTCCGGACGGCCTAGGTCTTGTCACTATTTGTGAACGTGAAGATCCAAGAGATGCTTTTGTCTCCCATCACTACGCGAGTATTGAAGAACTCCCACAAGGTGCGCTTGTCGGCACCTGCAGTCTACGCCGCCAATGCCAACTACTTGAAGCTCGACCTGATCTTGTGATCAAAGAACTGCGCGGAAATGTTGGAACGCGATTGGGGAAATTAGATGCCGGTGATTACGATGCCATCGTTCTTGCCGCAGCAGGATTAAAACGCTTAAACCTGGAAGAGCGTATTCGCAGTTTCATTGAACCAGAGCAATCGTTACCTGCGGTAGGGCAAGGTGCGGTTGGAATCGAATGTCGCTTGGATGATGAGCGACTGATTAAACTATTGGAGCCTCTTAATCACGCAGACACAGCAGACCGAGTTCTATGTGAGCGCGCGATGAATCTAACGCTTGAAGGTGGCTGTCAGGTTCCGATTGGTAGCTATTCACTACTTGAAGGTGACGATATTTGGTTACGTGCCCTTGTTGGCGAACCTGATGGTTCAAAAATGGTACGTGGAGAGATCCGTGGCCCTAGAACACAAGCTGAGCAGTTAGGTGTTCAATTAGCCCATCAATTGCTCGATGATGGCGCAAAAGAAATCCTTTCAAAATTGTACGCTGAGCACGAATAATTTATGGCGGTGTTGGTCACTCGTCCTGAACCCCAAGGGTTTCAGCTATGCCAGCAGCTATCGGAGGTGGGGATTTCAGCGCTCCACCATCCACTGATTACGATCACCCCTGTTCCACAGATTATTGAACAAATAAAGCATCTAGATAGCTTTGATATTGTCATCGCGGTCAGTCAGCACGCGGTCGACATAACTCATCAAGCTTTACTCAGCAGCTCAAAATCTTGGCCCACTCATCCGACCTATATTGCTGTCGGTCAAAAAACCGCACAGATTTTAAGCAAACTCGCCCAACAAAAAGTACACTACCCGAAGGTTGGTGATAGTGAACATTTATTGGCACTACCGTCTCTTCAATCGATTCAGAGCAAACGTATTGTTATTCTGCGGGGTGATGGTGGACGAGAGCTCATTTACGACACATTAAAAACACGTTTAGCCCAAGTTGAGTACCGAGAGGTCTATCAACGGGATTACATAGATTTTCAATCCGATACTTGTGTGTCTAATTGGCAGAAGCAATCTATTGATACCTTAGTGATTACAAGCACTGGGCAATTGAATTTCTTCGCTTCTCAAATAGATCCAGCCTATCGCGGTTGGTTGTACCAGCTTCAGTTGCTGGTACCAAGTGAACGAATAGCAAACGACGCACAACGATTAGGGTTTAACTCAGTCACGAATACCGGTAGTGCTTCAAACCGCGATTTAGTGGCTGCTCTACAGCTTAAAAAACAGGACTATAAGCAATGACAAGCAAAAAAAATAATGAGCATATTGAACCTGAAAAACAAACCAAGTCAGACGCTAATGATACTGGCCTGAAAAATACGAAACAGGCTATTGAAGCTTCAGAAAAACCGCCAGAGCCTCAAGCACATCAAGGGGCGTCAAATTCCGAGAAGAGTGTTGAAATAAGTGATGGTAAGTCAGACGCATTCGAGCGCAGTCAAAAAGCAAAACCAACGGATAAGCCACCAGTGAAAAACTCTCGTAAGCTAAGCATTGCTGCAATCATTTTATCCCTGTTAATTGGTGGGGTGCTTTCCTTTAAAATTCAGCAGCAGAACGAATCCAATCTCGCTCAAATTGACGCATTAAAGATCCAATTAACAGAATCGAAATCAGAGTTCTCACAACAAGTTGCAGAAGCCCAAAAAGAGACCATCAATCAAGCTTCTCAAATAACGAATAAAGCCGAAGTCTTATTGAATCAGCAGCAAAAAAGCATTGAGAGTTTGCAAATGGCTCTCGCCGACATGAAAGGTCGTCGACCAAATGATTGGTTGCTAGCGGAAGCCGATTACTTGGTCAAACTGGCAGGACGTAAATTATTTCTAGAGAAAGACGCCGTCAGTGCAACTCACTTGATGGAAAGTGCCGATCAAAGTATCGCCTCTCTTAATGATCCAAGTTTAGTTCCGCTACGAAAGGCGATAGCCACTGACATTACCCAATTGAAATCAATACCGATAGTGGATCGTGATGGTCTTGTTCTTCGCCTAACCTCATTACAAAAACAAGCAGACACATTACCTCTTGCCAATGCCATTCTTCCTGAAGCGCAGGTTCAAGAAGCACCTGTCGTCTCAAAAGACATCTACGAGTGGCAAGACAATTTAATAACGTCACTTAAAGATTTTTCAGAGAATTTCATAACGTTCAGAACCAGAGATGGCAACATCGTTCCTTTGCTGTCTCCACAGCAAGACTTTTATTTAAGAGAGAACATAAAGGCTAAGTTGGAAACTGCGATTAAGGCCACCTACGCTGAACAAGAAGAGGTCTATAACACCGCATTAATCACCGCTCATCAATGGTCGAGTGCTTTTTTCAACGCCAACGATAACGCGGTTAAAGAGTTCAACGCAGCCCTCGAGCATTTATCAAAGCAAAACATCCAGGTAGCTTATCCAGGGAAGCTAACCACACAAAATATTCTGTCCGATGTCATTACAGAGCGTTTACGACGTGAAGTTGCCCCTCTCGTTACGGAGGATAAATAATGTTTCGTTCGATTTTTCTATTCGTAACCTTAGGCATAGGCCTGTCTATTGGCACTCAGTATTCAGGACAACAAGGTTACGTACTGATATCCATTGCGGATAAGACCATTGAGATGAGCGTTACCACACTGGTTATTTTCGTCATCGCAACTCTAGCGGCGCTGTTCTTTTTAGAATTTTTGATTAAGAAAGCACTAAGAGCAAGCTCAACAACCTGGAACTGGTTCAGTGTGAGAAAGCTCAAACGCTCAAGGCGCTTAACCAACGAAGGCATCATTAAATTACTAGAAGGCGATTGGAAAGGTGCTGAGAAAAAAGTGACTCGATGGGCCAATCATCATGATATGCCATTACTGTGCTATTTGGTTGCGTCTGAAGCCGCACAAGGGCTAGGAGATAAAACAAAGCGCGATCATTACTTAGCTCTAGCCAGTGAGCAAGAGAACGCCCATTTGGCGGTTGAACTGACGAAAGCCAAGCAGCAAGTAAGAGAATCAGAATACGAACTGGCCTTTGATACACTCTCAAATCTTAAAGCAGATTACCCAAACAATACCATCATCCTCAACCTGCTTAAGACCGTCTACTTAGAACTTAATCTATGGCAACTTCTGCTTGAACTGATCCCAAAACTGTCTAAAAACAAACTACTTGATGCTGAGGAACAAAAGCAGATTGAACAAAAAGCACAATGTGGATTGCTCAGTGAGATCGCCGCACAAAAAGGCAGTGAAGGGTTAATTTATCATTGGGATAAGTTACCTAAAAAAGTTAAAGCAGATACCCATCTTATCGGTTGCCTTATTAAGCAACTTATTGTCCGAAAAGCCGATAATCAAGCTTATACAATATTGAAAGAAGCGTTAAAAAAACAACCTACGCCCGATCTTTATGCGTTGCTACCCGACATCAACTTGTCAGACTCGCATCCTCCGATTCAATTACTATTGGGGACCATTAAAAAAGATTCCAGCAATGCGAGCGCACATAGTGCCTTGGCTCAGTTCTATCTCAGAGAAGGGAACTGGCGAGAAGCTCAAACGCATTTAGAAGCTGCATTATCTATACGCTCTAATATTTCAGACTACGCTTATCTTGCTGATGCATTGGAGAAACAAGATATGTCGAAAGCAGCCCATGAGGTATCGAAGAAGGCATTGATGCTAGTGAATAATTCGTAGCGACAACGATTTTATTCGTAACCGTATGCCGACAGATATGTCGGCATTTTTTTGCACAAATACCTGGTTGTAGGTTCTGAAAAACTATCTGTAAACACCCCCACTATCTGTACTATAAATTTCCTTGAACACATATCTAGAGCTAGCGAGTAATGCCGTCATAGTGGGGTTATAATTGATGTTTCTAGCTAGAATGGCGACGATAATGCAAGGGGGATTGAGTCATGCCAGTGCCATCAATGGTCCACAATACTCACTTGAACTCACCCCTATAGAACAAGTTTGGTTATGGTTATGGTTATGGTTATGGTAACACTATCCAGAGAGACAAAACCTTATGACTATAACGACATTGTTTCCACGCTCAGTCACACTTGAGATGCGTTTCCTGACGGACTTGGAACATGTTGTAAAAGAGATGAGATATAGCTGATGAGTTGATTTTCTGATTAGCATTATTCAAACGTAAAAAAGCCCAAGTCTT
>NZ_JBNGCJ010000313.1:0-16325 GCF_049974785.1 Vibrio genomosp. F10 str. 9ZD137 | reverse complement strand
CAGCTGCTACCGCTATTGTTGACCAAGATTTCTGCTCTCTATCGAATATACTCTCGTTAAGCCTTTTACATAATGGCTCGGTAAAAATGGTAACCAATGCACCTCAATGTATATTGAGCATATTTTTATTGAATTATTCATAAATGCTCACTTAATTCAGATCTTGGCACGAGCCATGATCGCTTCCCCATCGATGAGATAGATGAACAACGTTAATAGTTAAGCCAGTGATCGCATGTAAATTAAAAACCTTGGTTTATATACTATTGGCTTCTTGAGGTAGTACTCATCTCATCACTGGTTGGAAATCGGTAAACAAACGAAAAATTCAACGCGTATAAATCACTTTGGCTAGCCTCTATATCGAAAATAGACTGGTAGCCTAACTCTGCAAACCAATGTTTTGTTAATTGGTAGTTGATCCCTAATACCGCAGTAGGATTCGCATCACTGTTCATAAAAGCAAATCCTCCACCCACGTATAATGAGGCGTAACCACTCACTGGAATTTTCCATTTTAACTCAGTAAGCACAGGGGTAATGTCTGAAAGACTATTCGTAAAGGCTCTATAGTTCCCATACCCCACTTCTAGAAGCACATTTTTATTCATGTTATAGCCCAGTGTTGCTTTATAGCCCAGGGCCTCAGAAGACAATTCATTGGTGTCAATAACAGAGAACATGACACTCGAACCAATTTGGAACGGCGAGAGATCATTACCAGAGAATGCAATCGTAGGCAGTATAATTAGTGCTAATAAATAATCGTGTTTCATACTATATACTCGGATCTATCATTATAGTCACTTGATCAGTGTATTCCCCTGACGTAATCACCGTCCCGTCCACGTCATAACTGAACATTAGATTAAACTCTACACGGCTACTGGGACCATTTCCTACTCCAATATAGGTACTATGATCTGGAAGTAATAGTTGACCATTATCGACTAATTTCACTGTCTGACATTGTGAACAAACAATGCTATACGGGATTGTTATATTAAAGTCAGATGAATTAATAAGAGAGTACTCATCATCTAGCATAGTAAGTTTTATTCCATCATCAAAATACCCTATTGCCTCAATGAAATATTCTGTAGAAGACGTTATTCGACGAGTACTGGAATTATAATTGGGTACCATTACGCCATCACCCGTCACATTGACCCTATCCAATTGAACAGGGTCGTACTTAAGGCTTATGATCATTATTTCATTGATATTACGAAATGTAGTAATACCATGATTTTCATAGTAGTAACGAATTATTATGGGTATTGATGCCGAATACAAACCTGGTGTCTTTCCTCTTAATACTGAAATAATATCTTGGTCGTCGATACTAAATAGTGGTCTAAAGAAAACAAATGGGCTCGATTTTCCGGCATTATTCAGTTTATACGATGAAATGCAATTGTCGCCCTCTACACTCACAATGGGTAATGTCACAGTATCTAGACGACACCCACTCCCTGTACCTGTGTCAGACACCGAATACTCGATACCCGACGCATTGTACTGTATGCCTAAGATCTGTATATCTAACGGTTCAGTCATGACGCCATCGCTACCAGTTAGTTTTATAGTTTCAGGCGGAGAAGCTGCGAATGTTCCTGCTTTCCAAGACGTTGATGTTTGGAGTAAAGGGGGGACTTGCCACTCACTTGGTGCCATCTTTCCATAAGCCATGGTCACGTTTTCCCAACTCACACTTCCGCCTCTAACTTCTCCCCTAAGACCAATTGATGCTTGTGCGGACAATACTGCACTCAACCCAATTAAAACGGTAAAAAATCTTACGTTACCCTGCATCAGTTATTACCTCGCTTTACTGATTCTTTTTGTGAGTAACTTTTATCATGAGAGGTAACGGTAATATTGAGTTGTTCACTTTGTAATTGAGGAGGTAAATTAAAGGTCTTTTCTCGCCCTGCAATTAACGTAAACTTTTGTCTGCAATTCGATGTAATTTTTTCATCACAGTTATTGACAAACACACTGAGCATCGTATTACTATCGTTTTTTACTGTTAACGTTTCACCGTTATTAAAAATCTCGTATGAATAGATAGGGTTAGTTGTTGGAATAATATAGACAGGAGAGAATCCATAATTAATTTCGATACCACTGACCTCTTCCCCTTCTGGATTGTATTTACTTGGGGCAAAAGGCAACATAAACATAAGATCACGCGACCCGTCACAAGTTGTGTTGTAACAAAGACTCCGTACACCCACCGCTTTTTCTTCACCTGGTTTTAATACCAATTTCTGGTGTGTCAGTGAGATTTTCCAATCTTCAATGTTATTGATATCATATGGCGTTTTAACCAAATAAACACCATCGTTGACATCTAATTCTTGAACCTGTGCCTCTACAAAAATAGGATTAGTTTCATCATTTTTCAGCGTGATAATTCCGTTACCTTTCTTATCACTAACAATAAACATCTTATCTACTGAAAATGCAAAAGACTGAAGAGAACAAAGCAGCGCTATGAAAGGTAATACTCGAATGATGTTTTTCATCTTAATCTCCATTTTTAGTTTTTGTAATCGGATAATATTCCACTGAATCGGTATAATAATGTTTTTGTGCGAGCCTCTTTATTTCTGAAATTTCTTTTCTGTGCTGATTAAAACTGTCTTTAACATCATTAGGAGATTGAGCTATGTAGATGGCTTTCTGCTGACCTATATCTTTCTGTATGACTTGATAACCCAGTGATTCAAATAACTTGATATTGCTATTTAGCGCCAGTGACTCTTGATAAACACCTAGAAAAAGTACTTCCAGATTCCGGCCGTCAATATCAACAAGTAGTGGTTCACTACGATCAAAAATTGATAGGCAATAGTTTTGACCAAAATTCATTAGGTTTGTTGAATGGAACTCATAGGGCAATAAACAGCGGGTATTTTTTGATGTTAATGCGAAGTCTAATCCCTCAATAACAGTAACGCGATAAACGCCATCGGACATTTTATTTACTTCTATACACCCCTCTCCTTCACACTCAATGCCGAAAACTGGCTTCTCAGCTATATTTTTAAATGCACTGATAAATGAAACGGTACGGCTTACTTTTGGGGACAATGACATCACCGTACCAGGCTGAGCATAAACGTCTAACTGTTTAGTTCCAGTACTATAGAGATCAACGCTTTTTGAATCGAATGACGCTTTATATTCATTGTAAGCTTCGACTGGCATGATGGTTTGATCGTCATAGACGATAAATTGCCTGTTTCTTTTTCCACCTTTCTTCAACGTGAAATACCCTTTTTCGTCAATCTCTTGGCCGTTCGAGAGGCCATCATCAATGGAAACGTCTACTACCGCGTAAGCGGCCGATGATTTGTCCGTAAAATAAATGTCACCGTTGGCGACAACCTGTGTGCTTGATAAACCAAGATTGATACCATAATAACCATTGGTAGAGGCATGGGCAGATATATTCCCGCGCGCATATGACGTGTTACCGTTAGCACTTGCTAGCATGCTTTGGTAGATAGTGTTGATACCCCGATCATAGGTATTACTGACCTCTAAAGACGTAGCCACAGAATCAGAGTCAATCACATTACTTTTTCTCAGTGTTGTCTTAAGGTATGCGACACCTCGTGTATTTGAGGTTTCCCCTAAGATAGCCTCTATGGTCGTTGAAAGCGGGATACTCCAAAGAATACTTAAGGACATTTCGTCGCGAACATCTGTTACATCTAGGTTTACATTAAGTCTGGAATCCAGTAGAGCAGGCGTGGTGTAACCAATTGAAAGCAGTTGGTATTGCTGGTCTGTGAATGTGCCTATTGCATCCAGTAATTTATCGTCATTAATGGAGTAAATTGCATAAATAGATTGACCATGACCAAACGAATAAGTTGTGTTTAAAGACACCCTAGAAAAATCCGCATAGCCATACATATATGAAGCCAAAAGATCTCTGTTTTGATTATTGAGTTGCTCGTATGCAAGACTGAGAAAAGGAACGCTAATGTTAGCATTCATGTGGGAGGCGTCTTCGAACTGACGAAACACTGCTTCGGATGAAACCCCCCAATCTAATAGGCTATAGGATCCCCCTAAGTTAAACATCGTTCCTTGCTTTGAGGCAATGCCACCCATACCTAAGTTGAAAGAGGGCCATAGTTGGTAATTGACTAATCCCTTCGCGTACGGATCACCTTCAATATCATTTACACTCTTCATTCGATTGTCATAATGATTCGTTTTGAACAAACCGGAAGATAAAGCGAAGTCAGCATTGCCTACAGGTAAACTGTCACTGCTATTATTGTAGATTTGATAGGTTTGAGTTGTCGTTGTAACACCACTACCCGATTTTACTTCAAGTAACACTTCATAACGGCCCCTGGGCAAAGAACTATAGGGAATGGAATGCACGCCCTCTTTGACGACATTTTGATGTATTATGCGCGCATTACGATAGATATATACATTGCCACTCGTGGGGGCATAAAAAGTGAGTAACTTATCGCTATTATCACCACCCATCAGTAAGTTTTTAGAGCTACCAAACGTGATTGAGCTTTGTGATATGCGAGTATTCCCGTTAAGAAAGTCCGTAGTATTGACTTCTGGATCATAGGAAAAATAGCCCGCTTTTAATAGATATGAATCTACATCTAGATGGTAAGCCGCCTCGTATAGTTCTGAACCACTTTCGCTATTATTTAGATAAAAAACTGTTTTTAAATACCCATAAGGCATACCCACAGTGAGTTTGTCATTAAATGATATGACTGAATTTTGATTTGAATAATCACTGGCATAGAGATCAAACGAATTTATGATACCATTATGTTCGTTTTTCGCATCGTAATACAATTTATTCTCTTGAATCCCATTATTTTCTATATTCAACACGTTAGGAGAAACGAATAGGTAAACTTCTTTATCATTATAGTTGAGAACTATTTCATACGTATCAGGGTAAATTACACACTCATTCAACACCCCTGTACAATTTGATGTATCTCTTACCCCAGTTATGAAACCATCTATAATTATTGACTTATATTCATCGTTGATTTCATTATTTTCAAGATACCTCGTCAGATTAATCATCGAATTTACATCATGAACATCCAACTTTATCCTATCAAATGACGTAAAAAACACGATCGGCTCCGACATGGTTCCATCAAGGTTCCTCAGCTTTAATGATGATTCACTCATGTTAAATAAATTTTCAAATCCTTTCGGAATTGATTCAGAGAAAACTAATGATGTATATATAGATAAAAAAGCAATACATAATCTTCTACACTTGATCATTACACATCGATCTCTATATTAAATGTTATAGCACCATCGCATTCTTCCGTAACACCTGATGTTATAATCTCACCGAATGGCCTAAAAACCATTTGGACAATATGATCGCCACTTTTATTCTCTCCATCATCATCGACAAAGGTTAATATTTCACTACTTTCCGACTCGCTAATATATTCACCATCAAATAACACAGAGACAAATTCATTCTGTTCATTTTTATCACCCGAATAATCCGTACAAGTTGATGAATTCCTTGTGAGTGTTGATATGTAAGTTATATTAGGTTGTTCTTTTGGTATATTCGTATAAATTTTAAGACGTACCAGCACATCTTCAAAACCGCTGTTATCATTTTTTGTATTTAGACTAATTGTATTTGGTTCAAACACAACGCTAGATATAGAGTCACTATATAAATTATTAACATCAACTACGCTTGATAACGGAAAAATTTTATATTCTGCGTGCACTGAAGCATTAACAAGTAACATAATTATGGGGAAAAATTTCATATTGGCGCCAAAAATGGCTCGCAATACACTACGAGCCAACGAATACTTAATAATTAGGCTTTTTCTGCCATCAGAGTCACACTAGCTTGAACAATAGACCCGCCAATATCTGCTACTGGTAACTGCGCTGTTTGTGATATTTTGATTGACACCGTTTGAGCTTGAACAGGGTCACTTTCTGGTGAGAAGGCTTCACCATTAACAAGGACTGAAACCTGTGAAGAAGCGTGTTCTAAACCATCGTATGTGACTTTACTATCATGATATGACCAGTTAGCGTTAGATAGTTCACCGACGATTGGTGTATCGAGATCTCCCTCATTTACATGAGCTTCGAGGATAAGCGCATCAGAACTAAAAACCCCCATTGAGTCAGCCGTAATCCCACCGATTTGCGCCTCTTGAACACCATTAAGTCCGGTAATCACTAACTCATTATCATTTCCTGTTACTGGCACCTCGCCATACCAGGTGACGGTAGCTGGTGCAGCGGCGTAAGCACCAATACTGGTGGTTAAACCTACTAACAACATAGAATTTAGAACGTTTTTGTTGACAATTTTCATTTATAATCCTTATTAAATTTTAGCCATCATTTCATATATAAATCCGAACCTAGGATTCGTTAACTCATTTGTGCACTTAAACACTATTCAACTTTGTGCACATAAACACTATTCAACATTCCATTCCAAAAATATTGAGCATTTATAAAAATCATTAGATTTATATGCCATTAAATAGAGTGTTATTATTAAACCCTGAGATAGCACATAGATACCTCAGGGTTTTATTGAAAAACATGGTAATTTATTGATGATTAATTATCTGTTGTATCTTTAGGAATAAAATGAATAAAAAGGGATGGAAGGTGATGAAAGAGAATGACCTCAATTGAGTCGATTTAAAATGCGAACTTTATTTCCAATAGATCTTTAGGGGTAACTAAGCCCATTACTTGCAAGTGGTTTTCTCCTCATATTTAAAAAGATTTAAAAGGAATGATATTTCAATGTCACTTAGTGAAGTGTTTATACCACCCTCCCGATTAGTCAATTCTTTATTTATTATTACTTCTATTTCCTTTAACTCTTTAACCGTTAAGTTTGGTAGAAAGCTAATTATTGAATTTAATTCCATAGGTTTAATCCTAAAATTAATTTTTATCAAATAATGATTTTTGGCTTATCGATATAGTATCCCTGCATCAGAGCAAAAGGAAAAAAGTCTCTTACCAATGAATATTGAAGCTTATCTTCTATTCTTTCAACAATGACTCTCATGTTTTCATTAACTGCCTGGGATATAATGCTAATCAAATCACTAATTTCATAATCATCAATACACAACTTAACCACACTAAACATAGAGCTAAACTGATTTATAGAAATGTGATCATGTGTACTCGGTTGGTAATCATCGAGTACCAAGTCAACACCGAGTTTTTTTATTTTTTTAAACGGAATTTCATCCCATTCGCAGCTTCTTTCTGTAATTTCAATGAATAGACTTACACCAACACTTCTGTATTGGCTAACTAGAGAGGCTATTCGATAACTGGTCTGTTCTTCTTTTAGGGCCGCGGGTTCAATATTCATAAAAATAGTTTTGAATCGCTCAGACAAAGCAGATTTATTCAATTTCATCCAGTCAATTTGTTCAATTGTGAATTTTTTCACCATAGCTTCTGACAATGATAACTCGTCATAGAACAAATCTACATCGTCCACATTTTCCGGACGAAACAGTAATTCTACTGTGCCATGGGGATGTATGTTTTCGTGTCTAACACCTAAGGTAATCAATTGAGAATACACATTGAAATTCTGACACGAAAAAGTGAAGGGAGTAAAGCTTGTAGCACTATGATTGACACCTTCAATCGTATTTCTATACATAATCTCATTCTCAATTTCTGATGACCGATGCGCTGATTATCTTAATTAGAAATAACTCTCACAAGTGAACGGCGTGTTTCATTCATTGCAGTGTAGACTGACTCCGAAATAGTACGCACCTGAGTACAGGTTATAGAAAGATATTGATCGCTTGATGCTATCTGTTTTCCAATTTAATATAGGTGTTTTGTTTTCTAAGAGTCGAATCCATGTCTGCCGCTGAAAAATCATCTCAAAAATTAAGCTTTTTCATCATTGGTATCGTGCTGTTTATTTGGTTCTACAGCCTTTGGGCGGATCGTGTTACACCCATGACAGGAACGGCTAGAGTTCATTCTTACTTAGTGAGAGTTGCAACAGAAGTCTCTGGCAATGTCACCGAAGTATTGGTCAAAAATAACCAGGTCGTAGAGGCAGGCGATATCTTATTCAAGATTGACGCTAGAAATTACGAAATTGCGTTAAAGGTTGCCCAAGCAAATTTAGCATTGGCAGGACAAAGCATCGGTGCGAATACTGCAGCAGTTGAAATCGCACAGGCTAAAGTGGTTGATGCACTAGCCGCTCGTGATAATGCGAGAGAGCAGTTCGCCCGAATCGCCGAACTTGCCAGTAAAGGCGTCTTGAGCAAAGCAGAATTAGATAATACGAGGGAATCTCGCGAACGTACACAAGCCGCGCTTGAAGCCGCTGAAGCCTCATTAACACAAGCAAAACAGAACTTAGGCCCAGAAGGCAGTAACAACCCGCAAATTTTATCCGCAATGGCAAAATTAGAACAAGCTCAATTAGATTTACAGCGCACTCAGATTACGGCCCCTTCAAATGGTATCGTCACGAATCTTCAATTGACCTTAGGGCAAAAAGCATCAGTAGGGTCACCGATGCTGACTTTCATCGACCCGCGAGAGGTTTGGATTTCTGCCTCTTTACGCGAAAACTCTATCGAATATATAAAAGCAGGACAAAATGTTGAAATTGTACTCGATGCACTACCAGGCCGCGTATTGCAAGGTAAAGTAGACAGCGTTGGCTGGGGAACGGGTGGAAGCAATAACGTTGATCAAGCGACTGGATTTCTAGTTGCTGACTCCAATTCTCTCGGGGCACAGCGCTACCCCGTCAACATTGTTTTTGACCATGGAGAAGTGCCCGATAATATTCGTTTTGGCTCTAAGGCAACGGTTGCTTTTCATACCGAACAAAGCCGATTGGGTGAATGGCTATCGGTGCTATGGATGAAAATCGTGAGTATTTGGACCTATGTTTCGTAGTCCAGCCAATCCGGTTATAAGAATCGTATTTGTTCCCATACTGTTGTTGTTTTATTTGCAACACAGTGGGGCGGTTTTACCTATTTTATCGCCGGTGTTTGTGGTGATTTTTTTAACCTTGATGCCCTCTAAACCACCCACTAATTTGTTGTTCAAGCTGCTGATCATTCTTTTTTTTGTCAGCTTTATTCTGGTTTCTCTTGCCGGTTTGCTACTTGATTCTCCCACAGGCTACGCTCTGTTTAGTTGGTCTGTCTTTTTCTGGAGTTATTACCGAAGCCACCAAAACTCAAAAGACATACTTGCAACTTTAATGTTGATGGTGGTCATTATTATGACCGTTATGAGTAAACAAATGAACTTACCTGTCGATGCCCTGCCCTGGTTAATGTTTCAAGATTTACTGATCGCTATCGTTATCACTTCACTGGCCTTTTGGGTCTTTCCTGGCGATGAACGAGATATTCAGCCCGATGAGCAAAGTACAGAAGCCGCCACAGCGCATCTTGGTCTAATAGCCTTTAAAGCAACTGCCATGTGGTTGGTTTTAGCTGCATTATTAGGTACAGGGAGTTCACAAGTCATACTTATCGCTATTACCATCAGCAGTATGATCAAAACCCACCTTCCGCACGAGCACAAAACCTTTACTCAGAACAAGCTGGTTACAACGGTCATCGGTATTTTATTTACGATGCCCGTTTTGCTCTTGTTTACCGTTAGCGTGCCGAACTGGGTGGTTATTGGGGTGACCATTTTTTGCGGAATTCAACTCGCTTGCTACGCGATTCGACGTAAAGTCACAATGAGTATCTATCAGTTGCTGTTCACCAATTTTACTGTTTTAACGTATCAGATCATTAAACATCAGGGCACGGAATCACTTTCCGCTGAGCTCATGCGGTTAGTCTCTATTTCCTTAGCTATTTTTATCGGCGCTATTATTCTCAACCTTGTGAAGCCTCATTTCGAGTAAAAACCCTCTAACACTATTAATTTTAATGATTTTTTACACTTTGTTGCATTTGCACTAGTACTCAATGGGAACTCAACTAGAATAGAGTATAACAACAAGAATTAAGGCTAGGTATATGAAAGGAACATTACTCGACGGCAATAAAGTTACTTGCGGTCATTGCCGCAACGATGAGCCGCTTGATTTTGATTTTACTATGGCTTTTCAACCTATCGTAAATTGCCAAACTGAAAGCATCTTTGGCTATGAGGCATTGGTTCGAGGGCTTAATAACGAATCTGCGTATTCTATTATTTCAAAAGTAAACGATGACAATCGTTACCTATTCGACCAACTGTGTCGCATTAAAGCCATCGCGTTAGCAGCAAAGTTAAACATCTCCTCTATGCTTAGTATCAATTTTTTACCTAACGCCATCTATCAGCCTGAGCGCTGCATTCGCACTACCTTAGAGGCCGCGCTTAAATACGACTTTCCCGTTGAACAAATTATGTTTGAATTCACCGAAGTTGAAAGAATAGAAGACAGTACCCATGTACAAAGAATCGTTGCGTATTATAAATCTCTCGGCTTCAAGACTGCGATCGATGATTTCGGTTCGGGTTATTCTGGTCTCAACTTACTGGCAGACTTTCAAACCAACATCGTTAAGTTAGATATGGGCTTGATCAGAAATATCCATACCGATAAGGCTCGTCAGTCGATTGTGTTAAATTGCTTGAATATATTTAGTGACCTAAACATCACCCCTTTAGTGGAAGGTGTAGAGAGCGTTGATGAATACCTATGGCTAAAAGAAGCTGGAGTTGAATTGATGCAAGGCTACTATTTTGCCAAGCCCGCCTTCGAAAGTTTACCTGTGGTCAACTTTCATTCTCCGCAGTAAAAGTATCGTCACAAAATAGCAGGATATTCGAACACATCACGCCTTCGTGGGTAAAAATCGCCCTAACTTATGTATTCAATTCAATGAATCCTATCTTTTTAACCATTGCCTTGTTCGTTTGTAGGGGCCCGTCCTCTATACACGACTATTGGTTACGCTTGAATGAGGATACTATTGAATTAGAATGCCCCTCAAACATATATCGCCTTGGTGATTGAGAAACAAACAGAATGAAACAAACAAATCATATCGAACAATGCCAGCAAGAAATTTTGAGCTTTTCTGACCGATTACATCAATCTGGTTGCGCGCCTTACTCGGTAGCTCAATACACTCAAGCTTATGCAAAACGCCAGAACATTGATGTCTCTATTGATGTGACCCCGACAAAAGTCATCACTATTTTTGAGCAACCCACGCAAAAAGTCGTGATGGAAAACAAAAAACCACCCTCGGTTAACTTACGTGATTTAGTCGCAACGCTTAAAGGGCTTTCGACTCATTCCCATTACGAAGGTTCAGAAACCTACTCGAATCGTACCTTGTGCTTTGCCAATTTATTGCTTCCGCCATGTTATTTAATGTTAGTTGGCAGTACTTATCTGGCGGTCGGGTTATCCATTATTCTGGGCGCTATAGCCTGGCTAGCACAAATTTTCCTGACTGGGCCAAGAAGCATTCTTGTCGAGTTCTTTGTCGCCTTAGTAGCCAGTTTTTTAACCGGTATGATAGCGGCACAGGTTCCCGGCTTACCAACATTGGCACTGTGCATTTCTTCCATTGTCCTTTTTATTCCTGGGTTAACCGTCACCAACGGCTTAGCCAGTCTTGCTCTCAATGACTTTCGGTCAGGTATCGAACTGCTTGCACAAAGCGCACTCATAGTAATGAAAATATTCATCGGCATTGTTATGGGGTTAGGCTTAGCCAACATAATCAATCAACCATTATCGGTACCGGTATTTATTGATGAAATCCCATTCGTTCTTCATATCACCGCACTGATCGGGATTTCTGTCGCTATTGGCCTTATTTTCAACGCAAGTATGACAGAAATTCTCTTAGGCCTTCCTGTCGCGGCGATTGGCATGTGGGGGCCACATTGGTTTACTTCCGATTGGGTTGTAGGTACATGGGTAAGCACAATACTCATTACGCTTTACGGGTTGGGGATGGGAAAATTGCGTCACGTTCCACCACTCATATACATTATTCAAGGGATCATCATTCTTGTCCCCGGTAGTCGAATCATTGTCGGAGCAAGTGAGTCCTTCTTTGCGACCTCCATTTTACCCATTCCGAATATTGGTCTGTCCGCCTTGCTGATGTTTGGCGCGATTATGGCGGGACAAATCATGGTTTATTCTATATTTAGTCGTCATTTTGATTCCATCATTGAGGACTAACCATCGATCTAACAATCGCTGATCAACACGCCCCAATAACCCACGATTGAGTCTTTATCTGCTTTTTGGCGTTAACCGATTCTGAGAAGGTACTGATGAACAGAGTCTCGAAAATAGATAAGACTATTTTGTTTCAGATGGCGAGGGGAATGAGCAATATGGATTTGGAAAAACCGAATAGAATCGAAAGTAGCCAATAATTCAATAAGATAAGGATGCTTAGGATGAGTCAATGCAAACTAGGCAGAGGTAAGCTAGGTGTAGGCAAGCGCTAGGTTGATAGGCTTGCCATCTACTCCATTTCCGTTCTAACTACGCCACCAGTGCGTTCAGTTTTTTACGCATACTCTCTTTATCAAGGCCACCTTTAGGTCCAATGAAGACTAACCGTGACGAACGAGATTCATCATCTTCCCATGCATCTCCAACCGTCACATTGGCTCGCTGGCCCGTGCACTGAAATACACAGCGATGATCAGGACGATCGGTTAAATTTAAAATACCTTTCATGCGATAAGCATCAATTGAAAACTGTTGCAGTAGAGGATACAAACTTTGTAGATTAAGTGGTTGATCAGTTTCAAAGCTGAATGTTTCGAAATCATGGTTCACGTGATGACAGTGCTCATCATGACAATCATGGTGCTGGCATTCCTTTTGATCAGCCGCTATTTTGTTAGTGACAAAGCGTGTACTTTCAGGGGCATCAAATAAGATAGGTAAATCCACTTCGCCGAATGAAATATCAATCAATTTAGCAAACGGAGCTTGTACACGGCACCATGCTTTGACTTGCTCTAGTTTATCAGCATCGACTAGGTCAACTTTATTAACCAGAACAATGTCAGCCACTTGAATTTGCTGCTTCGACAACGTCTCCATTGGGCCTTCTAGCCCTAGAATGTTTTCCGCATCGATCGTCGTCACGATTGCATTTAAAGGTGCGTGTGCTTGCAGTTCCGGATCTTCAAATTGAAGTGCCACTTCTTTGGGTTCTGCAATACCTGAAGTTTCAACAATAATATGGTCTGGGCGTTCCTCTAATGCGAGTAAACGCATTACCGAAACGACGAGGCCTTCTGCAAGGTTACAACAGATACAGCCATTCTCTAGGCTGATCATGTTTTCACTCTTAGATTTAACCAACTCAGCATCAACATTAATTGAACCAAAGTCGTTGACGATCACAGCCATGCGCATTCCATTTGCATTGGTTAATATATGGTTTAGTAGGGTCGTTTTCCCTGCTCCTAAAAATCCGGCTAAAATTGTTACTGGAATAGGCTTCTTGCTCATAGCATGCTCTCTTTCGGTTTTCGTTGTCTATATTTACTCGGTAAGCAATAAAAAAGGTTGAGCTAATGCCCAACCTCTTAAGTCAGGAGAACTTAGCCCGTCACTTTGTTACGAACCGCTTCACCTGGGTTTGAGTCTAGCAGCAGTTCACCGCCTTCAATGATGGGCGTACCATTAACCAGTACGTATTCCATACCCGTTGACAGCGCATTGGGTTTTTCAAATGTTGCCACCGCTTTAACTTCATCAAGTTTGAAAATAACTAAATCAGCGTCTTTACCTACTTGAATACGGCCTTTATTTGCCATTTGTGGCACTGCGTCCTCAAGAATACGACATGCGTTTAAGCTCGTTCGTTCCATCGCTTCTACTAGTGTTACGGCTTTGTATTCATTGACATATTTTTCAATAAATCGAGAGAAACAAGCAATCGATCTAGGGTGAGCTATTGCGTTACTTGGTAGCGGCCATACATCACCTTCTATTAATGTACCTTTATCATCCATCCAAGGCATTGCATCAGATGCGATAGCTGCACCTGGGAACAATACTGAACGATCCATTTTTGCGCGATCTTCTTTGTTCTCATCGGGTTTTAAGAAGTGCATGACAACAACGGTACCGGGCGCTGATGCTTGTAGTTCAGTGACTTTTTCTTGGTTGAGTGCTTTACCATTCGCTTCCATGTAGCTCGCGCTTGGGACGCCCCAACGTTGTAACCAATCATCGCCACGGAAAACTTCTGCGCCAATTACTGAAGAGCCAGCGCCATAAGGGTAAGCTTCAGTAGTAATGGATAACCCCTGATCAATGGCGGATTGAACTAAATCGGCACAATCTTCGATATCTTGTACTGACGTGCTGTTGAGGTGACAAATGTGCATGTGTGCACCCGTTGTCGCCGACAGGCTAATGAGTTCTTGGTATGCTTCAAAGCTTGATTGTGGCTCTGCGCTGTTTAGGTAACGAACGTGAGTGTAGGTTGGTACTTCATAGCGTTTTGCTAGTTTAGCAAGATCATAGTACTCTTTGTGGCCATAACCTGGTGCGTAACCCGCGTTAATACCAATGCCTAAGCCCCCCTCTTTAAGACCTTGCTCAACCGAGCCCAGAATTTGTTTTAATTCATCTGGGGTTGCTAGGGTATTTTGCCAATTGTTTTTAGAAAAAGCGTTCTGGAACCAAACAATCGTACCATCAGGAGCAGGCATCGTAGGTTCTTTTGCTTGAATACGAGCGTAAGTCCATGCTACAGAAGCGCCGTAATTAATCGGGCGACCTTCAGCAGCAGTAATATCGTAGTACGTTCCGATTGGGAATAGACCAGATTCCATCTCAAGAGCGGTGGTTACGCCATCGAATGCTTGAGCACGGGCAGCAGGAAGTTGTTGTCCGTGAGCGTGCATATCGATAAAGCCAGGTGCAACCACGAGACCTTCAGCATCGATGATTGTTTTGCCTTGCAGCTTTTTGTCTGAGATTGCAGCAATACGCTTGCCTTTAATACCGACGTGACGAATTGCGTCGAGTCCAGTTTCAGGATCAACAACACGGCCATTTTCGATAACGACATCAAATGGCCCTTTCTCGTTAGGCATCAGTTTGATGTTTTGGCCAACCAGTTTTTCAGGGGCTGCATGTAAAACAGAGGCAAAAGGCAGTGCCGCCGCCCCAACCGCTAACTTAGTCAAAGTCGAACGTTTATCTGTATCGACACCATCAAGTAATACTTGCGTAGCGTCCAATTCGTTTGGGTCGTAATTTTTCATATTGATACCTGTTATGTTTGTTGTAAAAGAATGCTAGTTCATGATTGCTATGAAAACTATGCAGTATGTAGCAAAATCAATCGATTGTTTAACACCCACCTTTCCATCATTAGAATCCACTGCCAACCGTAATATAAAACGCGCTGTCATCGTCACTAAAAGCGAGGTCTACCCCCATGTGTAACCCATATCGGCGAGCTATCTGGTAGCGAAATCCAGCACCATACGCATCGACACTTTCATCGTCTGACAGACTGCCCTCTACTGTCGCTTTACCAAGGCCATAAAACGCAGAAACGGTCCAACGATTATCAATCGCATAAGTCACTTGAGATTGAGCCGTTGCAATTTCATCCCCTTGGTACCGATAGGAAGCAATACCACGTAATTCAACATAGGGACGAACAGTCGGGGGTAAATAGTGCTCTTGCGTATTGAAGTTCTGATAGTTACCCGCAAACGCTAAGGTCCAGCGCTCAGCCACTGGAATATAGACTTCACCATTAATATTCAGGTTTTGATAATTCCAGTCACTGCCAATTTTTTCGTCATACACCATGTATTCTGCGTTAACCGAATAACCATTAGTCGGGAAAAACATATTGTTTCTGGTATCGTATTCCGCGACAACACCCAGCCCAGAGGTCACCGAGCTTTCGCCCATAAAATATTGAATAACGCCATTGATAACGTTATTCACATCTTCATTACTGGTCTCAAACTCTACCGAGCTCTGGCCAATAATCTGTTTCACACCCAGCATCAATGGTGTGTTTGCCACTCGAAACTGGAGCTGCTGAAGCGCAGCGACTCCCGAGGTTTTTGTGCCGAATTGAATCGTTTTGTTGTACGACGCACCTATACTGAACTCTTTGAAAATATCGAGGTTCGCCTTTCCAGCGCCAACGCCACCCGTATATCGAATAGTATCTTTTAGCCACGAATGTCGATGGCCAGCAAATGCAAACCAAGTCCCGTTCTCTGTCCCCGCAGCCCCTGCT
>NZ_JBNGCJ010000312.1:0-11612 GCF_049974785.1 Vibrio genomosp. F10 str. 9ZD137 | reverse complement strand
TCTCAAAGGAAAGTCGGGTTCGTGTCGAAGGTTCAAAAAAACAGCTAGCGATGACTTTGTTTTTAATCAGTTCAGGTTGAGGATGAGATTTCAACTGACCGGCTGTATTAACTATGAGTTCCAGTTCTTCACGAGAAAGCTCTGGAATCGAGATAATATGCTTTTGATAAAGCGAGTTTGTCATGTTCTTCTTCCCTATCTTGAGTGTTCTTAGGCCAAAAAAAAGCCCCCCATAAATGGGAGGCTTAAAAAATTGAGAGAATTACAAAAAGAATGACAGCACCGCTAAGCTTGGAAAGCAGTCGCAGTTTGCACATTGTAATATCGTTGAATCTGTAATATCGCTGAGTCGGGCACGATACTGACGCCATCATTTGGTAATCCTCTGACAAATTGCCGAGCATTATACGCCTTGATTTAATCTGCGCAAGCGATTACGTCAAGCTTTAATGACACGCTATTGGCCTAATGTCGCCACCATGACAGCCTTAATAGTATGCATGCGGTTTTCTGCTTCATCGAACACAATAGAGTGCTCAGATTCAAACACTTCCTCGGTCACTTCTAACCCCTTCATGCCATATTTTTCCGAGACTTCTTTACCAATGACGGTCTCATCGTTATGAAAAGCTGGTAGGCAATGCATAAACTTCACATCTGAATTCTGCGTAAGCGCGAGTGTTTGGGTGTTTACTTGATATGGGGTCATCTTGGTGACACGCTCATCCCACGCTTCAGCGGCTTCACCCATAGAGACCCAGACATCGGTATAAAGGAAATCACACCCTTTAACGCCTTCTTCTACGTTTTCAGTTAAGGTGATTTTGGCGTTGGTTTGAGTTGCGATCTCTTGGCAAGTGGCGACTAAAGAGGCTTCTGGCCAAAATTCTTTAGGGGCAACAAGGCGAATATCCATGCCCATTTTCGCCGCACCTACCATCAAAGAATTACCCATGTTATTACGAGCATCACCTAAATAAGCAAAGCTAATTTGGTGTAACTGTTTTCCTTTTCCGTGTTCGATCATGGTGAGGAAATCGGCAAGAATTTGTGTTGGATGGAATTCATCGGTAAGACCATTCCAAACGGGAACGCCTGCATGTGCCCCTAATTCTTCAACGATGTCTTGACCAAAACCACGGTACTCAATGCCGTCGTACATGCGACCCAGTACCCGAGCGGTATCTTTCATTGACTCTTTTTGGCCAATTTGTGAACCCGAAGGGCCAAGGTAAGAAACTTGTGCGCCTTGATCAAAGGCCGCGACTTCAAAGGCGCAACGTGTTCGAGTTGAGGCTTTTTCAAAGATCAAAGCAATGTTTTTACCGACCAATTTTTTTTGCTCGGTTCCTGCGTATTTTGCTCTTTTTAAATCGGCCGAAAGATCGATCAAAAACTGGATCTCTTTAGGAGTAAAGTCGAGAAGTTTAAGAAAGTTACGATTACGCAGGTTAAAAGCCATAAAATGAGTCCTTGAAAGATGCTTTATCTAGGGGATTAGTAAAACATATAAATGCACCATTTGTGAATAATTATTTTAAAATAAAAAAGAGGCACGGTGAGTGCCTCGCTTTGTAGAAGGGGTTCTATATGGAGGTTATAAGCTACAGGTTTTCTTCAGCGAATTCGGCGAGTCGACTACGAACGACCCCGTTTAAGTGTATGTTGGCGCTGCCTTCAAAATTCTTAAATCGCTCGACCATGTAAGTCAGCCCTGATGTGACGGGCGTAAGGTAGTGGGAATCAATCTGAGCAAGATTACCTGAGCAGACGATTTTGGTGCCTTCCCCACAGCGGGTGATGATGGTTTTGATTTGAGATGCGGTTAAGTTTTGACATTCATCGAGCAAGACAAAAGCATTTTGAATGGATCGACCACGCATGAAGTTAATCGATTTAAATTGAATATTGGCTTTATCACAGATGTATTTCATCGACCCTTCGGTACAGTGGTCGTGTTTATGCAGCGCTTCGAGTGTATCGGTGATAGCAGCAAGCCAAGGCATCATTTTCTCTTCTTCACTGCCGGGCAAGAAACCAATAGATTCACCGATATCAGGGGTGTTTCGAGTCACAATGATTTTATCGAACATCTTCTTCTCAATGGTTTGTTCCAGTGCGGCAGCCATCGCCAACAATGTCTTACCACTCCCTGCCGCCCCCGTTAAGATGACCAGATCAATATCAGGGTCGAGTAGGGCATCCATCGCCATGCCTTGATAGATGTTTTTCGGCGTGATGTCCCATGCACGTTTATGCATCATTCGTTCGCGGCTGAGATCTTGTAGCGTGATGCTGTCATCAGATATTTCGGCCACTCTCGCCGCAAAGTCACTCTCTTCGTCGATGATGTATTGATTGATGAATGTGGGTTCAAAGGGTTCGCGATCGAGAGTGTGGAAAGTTTTCCCCCCAATAGATTGACTGTCGACTTCTTCAACGCTCTCCCAGAATGCGCCTTTTCGTTGTTGGAAGCCTTTGGTTAGGTATTGAACGTCGTCAATGAGTTGATCGGTTCGATAATCTTCAACAAAGCGGACACCCGCGCCTTTAGCCCTCAAACGCATATTAATGTCTTTGGTGATTAAGATGACTTCTCGGGGAGCGTGCTTGGTTTGTAAATCGAGTACCGCATTGAGAATACGGTTATCACCTGCTTTATCCGCAAAGGCTTTGACGGTTTCCTGCAATTCAAAATCAGCAACAATAGAAATAGACCCGGTTGCGGCTATCTCTTTGGAAAAGTGAATGCCTTCTGAAATCTCATCGGGCGTGGCGTCTTTGAAAATGCCTTCTAAAGCACGAATGGCCACTCGCGCGTCTCGAGCAACATCTCGCTTACTGTCTTTGATTCGGTCAAGCTCTTCAAGCACCGTCATGGGAATGAGCACGTCATGCTCTTGAAAGGAGTAGATAGCAAAAGGTTCGTGAAGCAGGATATTGGTGTCAAGAACGAATAGTTTTCGATCGGTATCAGTCATAAGCATCTCCTTGCCGGCGGGCGGCATTGCTTAGCAGTCTTTCTTACAGAAGAGGGCTGAGTGATAACGCGTTTGAAGATGCGTCGCACTTGGTACTTTAATCCAAGCCCTACAACTGCAAATCCGTGTTGATCTATTTCTATACCTAGTGGATCTATTTCTAGACATAAAAAGCATAATTTGTGCCATGAATGACCGTTGTGACACAAATTCATGCTTATTCATTAACGATTATAGCAACACTCAAACACACAAATGACATGCTTTTCTTACAGTTTGATGGCGGGCTGATTTCTGTTAAAAAATCCGTTGATACCTCGTGACCTATATCACAGCTTCAAGTAAGATTAGCGACCTTTTTTGGTGCGGATTTTTTCATGATTATTCTTTTGGGGTCATCCTTTTTATGCCCGTACTGATGAAATACAAACTAATATAACAAAGAATATTTTCAATTTTGAATAATGAGGTAGTCGATTCATGACATTTGCTTTGGGCCAGCGCTGGATCAGCGATACGGAAAGCGATTTAGGTTTAGGTACCGTGGTAGCAATGGATGCTCGTACAGTGACATTGATGTTTGCCGCCGCAGAAGAAAATCGTGTATATGCACGCAGTGATGCTCCCGTGACCCGAGTGACATTCAATGTCGGCGATGTCGTTGAAAGCCAAGAAGGTTGGTCTATCAAGGTAGAACAAGTCGAAGAGAACAAAGGCGTTTACTTCTACCTTGGCACACGCAGTGATAACAACGAAGAAGTGATGTTGCGAGAGATCATGTTGAGCAATAATATTCGCTTCAACAAACCTCAAGATAAGTTGTTCGCGGGTCAAGTCGATCGTATGGATAACTTTGTGCTGCGTTACAAAGCATTGACCAACCAGTTTGAGCAGCATAAGAGCCCAATGCGTGGATTATGTGGCATGCGCGCCGGACTTATTCCTCATCAGCTCTACATTGCACACGAAGTGGGGCGCCGTCATGCTCCTCGCGTTTTACTTGCCGATGAAGTGGGCCTAGGTAAAACCATTGAAGCAGGCATGATTATTCATCAGCAGGTGTTATCTGGCAGTGCTGAACGCATTTTGATCATTGTGCCTGAAACGCTTCAACATCAATGGTTGGTGGAAATGATGCGTCGTTTCAATTTGCATTTTTCAATTTTTGATGAAGAACGCTGCATCGAGGCATTCGCGGAAGCTGAAAATCCATTTGATACTCAGCAATACGTATTGTGTTCTTTAGACTTCATTCGTAAAAGCCGTCGACGCTTTGAACAAGCGCTTGATGCTGATTGGGATCTGTTGGTGGTTGATGAAGCGCACCATCTAGAGTGGAGCCAAGATAAGCCGAGTCGAGAGTACCAAGTGATCGAAGGGCTTGCGGAGAAAACAGCGGGAGTGCTGTTGCTAACGGCAACGCCAGAACAGCTTGGTCGAGAAAGTCACTTTGCTCGTTTACGACTGCTTGATCCTGACCGTTTTTATGATTACGAGGCGTTTGTCCAAGAAGAAGAGCAATATGCGCCTGTCGCCGATTCCGTTGCTGCATTGTTTTCAGGTCACAAGCTGGAAAATGATGCAAAAAATCAAATCACAGAGCTGTTGTCTGAGCAAGATGTAGAGCCTCTTTTTCGCATTATTGAAAATGATGACCATGAAGAAGCCAAAACCGCTGCTCGCCAAGAGCTGATCGATAACCTAATGGATCGTCATGGCACCGGGCGAGTATTGTTTAGAAATACACGCGCTGCGATCAAAGGCTTCCCAACACGCAATGTGCATTTGCTACCCATGGAGATTCCAACGCAATACGCGACCTCTATGCGTGTTTCTGGATTGATTGGCGGTAAGATAACGCCTCAAGCTCGCGCTTTAAAAAATCTTTACCCAGAAGAGATCTTCCAAGAATTTGAAGGTGATGATGCCAGCTGGTGGCAGTTTGATTCACGTGTTAACTGGTTGATTGAAAAAGTACAAGAAAAGCGTAGTGAAAAAATCTTAGTTATCGCTTCTCGCGCTAGTACGGCACTGCAATTAGAGCAAGCACTTCGCGAACGCGAAGGTATTCGTGCGACCGTTTTTCATGAAGGCATGTCGATCATTGAGCGTGATAAAGCAGCAGCGTATTTTGCTCAGGAAGAAGGCGGTGCGCAGGTTCTTCTGTGTAGCGAAATTGGTTCAGAAGGACGTAACTTCCAGTTTGCTAATCAACTCGTAATGTTTGATTTACCGTTTAACCCTGACCTGTTAGAGCAGCGTATTGGTCGCTTAGATCGTATTGGCCAACATCGAGATATTGATATTCATGTCCCATATCTGAAAGGCACTTCCCAAGCAATCCTAGCGCGTTGGTTTGACGAAGGCTTGAATGCATTCAGAGAAACTTGCCCTACAGGTCGTGCTGTCTATGATAAATATTCTGATGCGTTAGTGGATATGCTGGCATCTGGTGAAATCGAGCAGCTTGATGAAGTCATCTCAGAATCTGCGAAACTGAATAAAGAACTCAAGTCTCAATTAGAAAATGGTCGAGATCGATTGCTTGAAATGCACTCTAATGGTGGAGAGAAAGCGCAGGCCATTGTGGAAACTATTTCTGCAACCGATGGCGACACCAATCTGGTCAGTTTTGCATTGAGCTTATTCGATACTATTGGCTTAAACCAAGATGATAAAGGCGAAAATGCACTGGTTGTGACTCCATCAGAACATATGATGGTACCAAGCTACCCAGGTTTACCTTATGAAGGGGCGACGATCACTTTTGATCGTGAAACCGCACTATCACGTGAAGATATGAACTTTATCAGTTGGGAACATCCAATGATTCAAGGTGGTATCGACTTGTTGATGAGTGAGGGTGTGGGGGCATCAGCGGTTTCGTTATTGAAAAATAAAGCGCTACCAGTCGGTACATTACTGTTAGAGCTGATTTATGTCGTGGATGCACAAGCGCCGAAACGCAGTGGTATCACTCGATTCTTACCACAAACCCCAATCCGTTTGATGATGGATGGACGTGGCAATGATCTTTCTGCCCAAGTCGAGTTCGACAGCTTTAACCGTCAACTCAGCCCGGTGAATCGTCACCTTGCGAGCAAACTGGTTTCTTCAGTACAAAATGAAGTCCACGGTTTGATTGCTGCGGGTGAGAACATGGTGGTTTCCAAGGTTGAACAAGTACGCGAGCAAGCACAAAAAGAGATGTCAGCGAGCTTGAACGGTGAATTAGAACGTTTACAAGCTTTGAAAGCGGTAAACCCTAATATCCGTGATGAAGAAATTGAAGCGATTGAAGCGCAAATAAAAGAACTCACCGAGTATATTAGCAAAGCTCAAGTGCAGTTAGATTCACTACGCTTGATTGTGGTGAGCCACAACTAAACCAGCGTTGCTTTGGGCAAAAATCGTAATTTTGACCAAAACTCGTAATATCATTGCTTCTAATAGAAAGAGCTACTCTTCTTTTTGTTAGAAGCATTTTTCTTTTAAAAGCTAAAAGCTAAAAGCACTTTATGGCTAACTGCTATTTTTCTATTTTTCTATTTTTAGTCCATGTTGAGAACTTACTATGGCGATGCTCGAATACACACCACCGACCGATCCTTGGATTGATATTGTCTATGAAGATGAGGATATCTTAGCAGTGAATAAGCCTTCTGGTCTTCTCTCTGTGCCAGGACGACTAGCAGAGCACTATGACAGTATATGGAGTCGTTTAGTGGTCGAGTACCCTGAAATTCAAGTGGTGCATCGTTTGGATATGTCGACATCGGGTTTGATGCTACTGGCGAAAAATAAACCGGCAGAACGATCATTGAAAAAGCAGTTTCAATACCGTTTAACGCATAAAATCTATTATGCGAGAGTCTGGGGCTGTCTTGAAGCAGAGCAGGGGAGTATTGATTTGCCTCTTATCTGTGATTGGCCGAATAGACCGAGACAGAAAGTCTGCTTTGATGACGGTAAGCCCTCGCAAACTAAATATCAGCTGGTTGAGCATGAAGCGAGTACCTCAATTGTTCGTCTGCTTCCCATTACTGGGCGATCTCATCAGCTTCGCGTTCACATGCAAGCTATAGGGCATTCGATTGTTGGCGATGAGTTTTATGCTAACGCAGAGGCGCTGGCGTTTAGCTCGCGCTTGGAGCTGCATGCCGCAGAGCTGAGTTTTTATCATCCTGCGACAGAGAAGCGACAAACCATTTTTATACCGTGTGATTTTTACCCCGATATTGACGCGCAGATTTTGCAACACTTTGATAGCCCAGAAACACTGCCTGATTACAAAACATTACCACGCTGCTAAATAAGGAATCTTTATGCCTTTGCCAACCGTCGTTTTTCTAGATAGAGCTACCGTCCCACAGCAGATAAACATCGCCACATTACCATTTGAGCATGAATGGATTGAATATGACTACACCTTACCAGAACAGTGTTTTGAGCGTATTAAAGACGCTGATATTGTGTTGGTCAATAAAGTCGTACTTGACGCTGATATCTTAGCTAAGCTACCGAACCTTAGCCTTATTGCCGTGGCTGCAACGGGGTATAACAATGTTGATGTTGAGTATTGTCGTGGTGCAAATATTGCCGTGACGAATGTGCAAGGCTATGCCACGCAGTCAGTGCCTGAACATGTCATTGCAATGCTGTTTACTCTTCGAAGAAATCTAGTTGGGTACCATCAAGATATTCAAAACGGTGAGTGGCAACGTGATAAACAGTTCTGTTTCTTTACTCATCCTATTGGGGATGTGGCGGGCTCAACGTTAGGTATCATCGGCAGTGGTGCATTAGGTCAAGCAACGGCTGCATTAGTCAAAGCGATTGGAATGAACGTTGTTTTTGCTGAGCGAAAGGGCTTACCAAGCAAAGATTGTCGAGAAGGTTATTTACCGTTTGAAGAGGTGCTCCAGCAAGCTGATGTGATGACATTACATTGTCCGCTAACCACTCAAACACAGCACCTTATCTCAACGGCTGAATTTAAAAAGATGAAGCCAACCGCTATTTTGATTAACGCAGGACGCGGCGGGTTGGTTGATGAACAGGCTCTTGTCGATGCATTGAAGGCTGGCGAGATTGCAGCAGCAGGCGTGGATGTCTTTACTCAAGAGCCCGCTGATGACAGTAACCCGCTGCTGGCCAATGCTAATTTACCGAACTTATTGCTGACTCCTCACGTGGCTTGGGGAAGCGACTCCTCGATTCAGAAATTAGCTAATATTTTAATTGATAACGTTGTAGCGTTTCATGAAGGACGAGTGCAAAACCGTGTGGTTTAATTTCCATTTCCATTTCCATTTCCATTTGGATTTTGCTGTTGCCACTTCTTAAGGCCTCGATTAAACGCCTCAAGTAATTCTTGTTTATTCGGGCTTTGTTTTGAGAATAAAAGAAAGCTGTCGTTAGTGAGAAACGGTTTGGGATGGTAACTGATACTGGCTTGAACATCTTCTGGCTGTAGGCTCAGTTTGTACATTCCGATATGCCTTTCTTGGGCGTAAAGTTCGATTCTTTTATGCTTAAGGCGTAAGAGGTTTTGGCGAGTTTCTTTGACGCGACTCATGTTGACTTGCCCTGACTCTATTAAGCTATCAAGCTCTTCACCATAGCTGTAGCCTATTTCGCCTCCGATCTCTTTGCCTTTAATCTCGTCTAAACTAGACCAATCGAAAGAGGCGTCTGTATTGTAAAAAAAGACGAATTCTTCTTTCCCGACAGGATCACTGTAATCAAAATGTTCAGTTCGGCTTTCTTCAAACATCCAGATAGCAGTGGCATCAAATTCGCCTTGCTGTGCTTTCACGTAAGCGCGAGTCCACGGATAGAAATTAAACTCAACGCTGTATCCTTCAAGAGCAAAGACTTCGGTGATCTTTTTTCCTAACGTTCCAAAGTCATCGAGATCTTTACCAATAAACGGAGGCCAATCTCCAGCGGAAATCTTTATGATTTTAGATGATGAAGAGTCATTGGCGAAAGAGGAAAAGGCCAGCATTAATACACTGAGTAATAGGATAAATCTCACAGGGGACGTCCTTATGGATGCGGTAATTAACTAAAGATTAGAAGAGAATATTTGTTTGTTCAATGCTCAGAAAAAAGATCATAAAAAAAGCCAACCGAGTGGTTGGCTTCTTGATGAGATTGCTTGGAACTTAAAGTGCAGCGATGGTCGCTTTTTGCTCTTCAAGCTTAACCAGAGTCTCTTTATAGCTTGCTAGCTTTTCACGCTCTTTTGCGATAACAACTTCAGGTGCTTTAGCAACGAAACCTTCGTTACCGAGTTTACCTTCGATACGTTTGATTTCGCCTTGAGTCTTAGCCACTTCTTTGTCTAGACGAGCAAGTTCTGCATCTTTGTCGATAAGACCCGCCATTGGGATCATCAGCTCAGATTTGCCAACTAACTTCGTTGCACAAGCCGGTAGTTCTTGTTGATCAGAAGGTTCGCCGTCTGCTAGAACCTTTATATCGTCTAGCTTAGCTAGAGAAGTAAGAACGATCTTGTTTGCTTCGATACGAGCTGCATCTTTCTCGTTCGCCACTTTGATCATCACTTCTAGGCCTTTGCTAGGAGCAATGTCGTATTCCGCACGCAGGTTACGGATAGCGGTGATGAACGTTTTAACCCATTCGATGTCTTCTACGATCTCAGCATTGAAATTCGCTTCATTAAACTGAGGCAGTGCTTGAGTCATAATGGTTCTGTCTTCAGAGTCAGGGCCTTCAACGCCGTCAATCAGTGGAATAACGCTCTGCCAGATAGATTCAGTGATGTAAGGAAGAACAGGGTGTGCAAGACGCAGAGTCTTCTCAAGAACTGTGATCAACGTGTAACGAGTCGCTTGTTGCTGAGCTTCAGTACCCTTCCAAAGAACAGGTTTCGTTAGCTCTAGGTACCAGTCACAGAATTGGTTCCAGATGAATTCGTAAAGCGTATTTGCTGCCATATCTAGACGGTAGTTGTCTAGGTGAGCATTAAACTCTTTCGCGGCAACTTCAAACTGAGATTCAATCCACTTATCAGCCAGAGAGAATTCCATGTTTGCACGGTCTTCAACAGACAAAGACATGCCACAGTCGTGTTCTTCTGTATTCATCAGTACGTAACGGCTTGCGTTCCATAGCTTGTTACAGAAGTTACGGTAACCCTCAAGACGCTTCATGTCCCAGTTGATGTCACGGCCCGTTGAAGCCATAGCAGCAAGAGTGAAACGCAGTGCGTCCGTACCGTATGGTTCGATACCGTTTTCGAACGTTTTACGTGTCGCCTTCTCGATTTTAGCCGCCAGTTTAGGTTGCATCATGTTGCCACAGCGCTTTTCGACTAGCTCTTCAAGGCCGATGCCGTCAATCATATCGATTGGGTCAAGTACGTTACCTTTCGACTTAGACATTTTGTCGCCGTTTTCATCACGGATAAGGCCTGTCATGTAAACGGTTTTGAAAGGTACTTGAGCCTTGCCATCTTCGTCTTTCACGAAGTGCATGGTCATCATGATCATACGAGCAACCCAGAAGAAGATAATATCAAAGCCAGATACCAGTACTTCTGATGGGTGGAAGGTTTTCATTGCTTCAGTATCTTCAGGCCAGCCTTGTGTGCCGAACGTCCAAAGTGCAGAAGAGAACCAGGTATCCAGTACGTCGTCGTCTTGCTTAAGCACAACAACAGGCGCTAGGTTGTTCTTTTCACGAACTTCTTCTTCTGTGCGACCAACGTAAACTTTACCATCGTTGTCATACCATGCTGGGATACGGTGGCCCCACCAAAGTTGACGAGAGATACACCAGTCTTGCACGTCACGCATCCACGCGAAGTACATGTTTTCGTACTGCTTAGGTACGAATTGGATTTCACCATCTTCAACCGCTTTAACCGCAGGTGCAGCAAGAGGCGCTGTGCGCACGTACCATTGGTCAGTCAGCATTGGTTCGATCACCACGCCACCACGATCCCCGTAAGGAACCGTAAGGTCGTGATCTTTGATCTCGTCAAGAAGGCCTAGCTCTTCAAATTCAGCAACGGTTGCTCGGCGAGCAGCAAAGCGCTCCATGCCTTGGTATTTAGCAGGAAGTTCTGTTGAGTAGACATCGCTTTCTTCACCGTTAGTCGTGAAGACTTCAGCCGCATCACGAATATCACCATTGAACGTTAGAATGTTGATCATTGGTAGGCTATGGCGCTTGCCCACTTCGTAATCGTTGAAATCATGGGCTGGAGTGATTTTTACACAACCTGTGCCTTTATCCATATCGGCGTGCTCATCGCCTACGATAGGGATAAGACGGTTGACGATAGGAAGCAGGATTTTTTTACCGATAAGATCTTTGTAACGTGGATCTTCTGGGTTAACCGCAACACCTGTATCGCCAAGCATAGTTTCAGGACGAGTCGTCGCAACAACGATGTAGTCTTTGCCATCAGCCGTTTTAACACCGTTCGCTAATGGGTAGCGGAAGTGCCACATGAAACCTTTTTTGTCTTTGTTTTCAACTTCAAGATCAGAAATTGCCGTGTGCAGTTTAGGATCCCAGTTTACTAGACGCTTACCACGGTAGATTAGGTCTTCTTCGTATAGACGAACAAACACTTCTTGAGATCGGAAGAGCGGT
>NZ_JBNGCJ010000311.1:0-4623 GCF_049974785.1 Vibrio genomosp. F10 str. 9ZD137 | reverse complement strand
CTGGCGCAACGGATGCTGCACTGATGCTACCGATGCTAAGCGCAGTGTTAGCTGGCTCTGTATTTGGTGATCACTGTTCTCCAATCTCAGATACGACTATTTTGTCATCAACGGGTGCTCGTTGTAATCATATTGACCATGTTGCCACGCAATTACCTTACGCACTGTCGGTTGCGTTGGTGTCGTGTATTGGCTTCATTGTGCTGGGTATTACCGCGTCGGTATTGTTCTCGTTCTTAGCGTCACTGATTACCTTTGTGTTGGTTTGTTTTGCAATGTCCGTGATTGCAAAATCAAAAGTAACAAGTTACCAAAACGCTTAGTTCTAACGACTTATCTATATAAAAGAAGGCTTAGGCCTTCTTTTTTTGTGGAAAGCAAATAAAAACCAAAAAGTACTAATTAAAGGTTGCAAATGATACATAGCTTAGTTAGTGTGGTTATCAACGAAGCAACATTAGCAGAGCCAATAAGTATGCGTTATATTACTATGAATATTCATCACCATCATCACCCTATCTAGTCTTTCGGGGAGATATACGCATACCCGGGAGGCAGAAGCTCCCGGAGGTGAAATTGGTAAAACAAGATTCAAACCCTCGGGAGACATGCAGTCTCCCGAGGGTTTTTTAGTTTTAAGCTTGAACGAAATTTAATAAATTCAACAATTTGTACAGGGAAGAAATAATGCAAACACAACGTCTAAGAATTGCTATTCAAAAGAAAGGTCGCTTGAGTAAAGAGTGCCAAGAGTTACTTAAGAAGTGTGGTGTGAAATTTATCGTGATGGGCGAACGCCTTGTTGTTCATTCACTGAATATGCCCATAGATCTGCTTCTTGTGCGTGATGATGATATTCCAGGCTTGATTATGGACGGTGTGGTTGATCTCGGTTTCATTGGTGAAAATGAACTTGAAGAAGTTCGCCTAGATCGCAAAGCACTGGGTAAACCTAACGAGTATGTAGCGTTACGACGTTTAGATTTTGGTGGCTGTCGCTTATCGATTGCTATCAATAAAGATGAAAAGTACAACGGCCCTCAAGATCTCGCCGGTAAGCGCATTGCAACCACATACCCTCAGCTATTAAAAGCGTTTATGGATGAGCAAGGTGTTGACTACAGTGCTTGTATGCTAACGGGATCGGTAGAAGTCGCTCCTCGCGCTGGCCTTTCCGATGCCATTGCCGATTTAGTCTCGACGGGGGCCACATTAGAAGCGAACGGATTAAAAGAAGCGGAAGTCATTTTCAAATCTAAAGCAACATTGATTCAACGCAACGGTGACTTTGATGCTGATAAGCAAGCACTTATCGATAAGTTATTGACCCGTATGCAAGGCGTCCAACAGGCGAAAGAGTCGAAGTACATCATGCTTCACGCCCCTGTATCAAAGCTAGAGCAAATTAAAGCGCTTCTCCCAGGAGCAGAAGATCCAACAGTATTGCCATTGTCCTCTGATACAGAGAAAGTCGCCGTTCACCTAGTGAGTACTGAGAACCTATTTTGGGAAACAATGGAACAGTTGAAGGAACTGGGTGCAAGCTCGATTCTTGTCCTTCCAATTGAAAAAATGATGGGGTAAGTCCATGAGAACAGTTGTTTGGCAATCATTAAGCGAATCTCAACAAGACTCGATATTGGAGCGTCCAGCCATTACAGAAGGCGCTAACATTACCGCCTCGGTATCAGACGTCATTGCAAATGTCCGCAACGAAGGCGATAAAGCGCTTAAAGAACTGACCCAAAAATTTGACGGCGTTGAATTGGATTCTATACGCGTATCAAGCGACGAAATCGAGTCAGCATCAGCGAAGCTTGGGGACGAAATAAAAGCTGCGCTTGAACAAGCGTATAGCAACATTGCAAAGTTCCATAAAGCACAAATACCTCAGCCATTGAGTGTCGAAACACAACCAGGTGTGGTTTGTGAGCAAGTAACACGGCCCATTAATACGGTTGGATTGTATATTCCAGGTGGCAGCGCGCCACTACCTTCAACAGTCTTAATGCTTGGGGTTCCCGCTCAAATAGCAGGATGCCGTAAAGTGGTTTTATGCTCTCCACCGCCTATTGCCGATGAAATTTTATATGTTGCGAAGCTATGTGGAATCGATGAAGTCTACAGCGTTGGTGGCGGTCAAGCGATTGCAGCGATGGCATATGGGACGGAAAGCATCACGAAAGTGGATAAAATATTCGGACCAGGAAATGCTTATGTAACAGAAGCGAAAAGGCAGGTGAGCAATGATTTTCGTGGCGCAGCGATAGATATGCCTGCAGGCCCATCAGAAGTGTTAGTTCTAGCCGATGAGACAGCAGACGCTGACTTTATTGCGGCAGACCTACTTAGCCAAGCTGAACATGGTCCAGATTCGCAAGTCGTATTAGTGACGCCATCGGCGGTAATCGCAGACCAAGTGACCGATGCGGTCCAGCGACAATTAAAAGAACTATCGCGCGCAGATATTGCCCAAAAGGCATTAGCGTCGAGCTTGGTGATTATTGCTGACTCAGTGACACAAGCGATATCTATTTCAAATTACTATGGTCCAGAGCACTTGATTGTTCAAACGAAAAGCCCGCGTGAGTTGTTGCCGTTGCTTGATAATGCAGGTTCGATTTTCTTAGGTGACTGGTCTCCTGAATCTGCTGGTGATTATGCGTCTGGAACGAACCACGTATTACCAACGTATGGCTATACCAAAACGTATTCAAGCTTGGGCTTAGCCGATTTCTCGAAGAGAATGACGGTTCAAGAGCTCACTGCAGATGGACTTAAGCTACTGGCTCCAACCGTTGTGACAATGGCGGAAGCGGAAGGCTTAGATGCGCACAAACGCGCGGTAACTATTCGCATTGAAAAATTGGCGCAAGGAGAAAGCTGATGGAAAAGCTCGCTCGCAAGCAAGTTCAGGCTTTAACGCCTTATTTGTCAGCAAGACGTATTGGTGGCACTGGGGATGTTTGGCTTAATGCCAATGAATCTCCATTTAATAATGAATACAAAACAGATTTTGCTCGATTGAACCGTTACAGCGAATGCCAGCCAAAGGCTTTGATACAAGCTTATGCTGATTACGCGAATGTGACTGCTGAGCAAACGCTGACAACCAGGGGTGCAGATGAAGGAATTGAGCTTTTAATTCGCGCCTTCTGTGAACCAAATGAAGACGCCATTCTATACTGCCCACCAACGTACGGGATGTATGCGATCAGTGCTGAAACCATTGGCGTGGAGAGAAAGGTCGTCCCTCTTACTTCCGATTGGCAATTGGATCTTGAGGGCATCAAACAAAACTTAGACAAGGTAAAGCTCGTTTTCGTATGCAGCCCTAACAATCCAACCGGTAACTTAGTTAGAAGGGAAGATATTGTTTCTTTGCTTGAAATGACCAAAGATCGCGCCATTGTTGTCATGGATGAAGCGTATATCGATTTTTGCCCTGAGGCGTCAACGGTTGATTTGTTAGCTCAATATCCAAATTTGGCGATATTACGTACCTTATCTAAGGCTTTTGCATTGGCTGGATTACGTTGCGGTTTTACGCTCGCTAACAAAGAAATCATCGACGTACTTCTTAAGGTGATCGCGCCTTATCCGGTGCCAATTCCTGTGGCTGAAATTGCACAACAAGCGTTATCAGAAACTGGGCTCGCTCGAGCGAAATATCAAGTCCTTGATTTAAGTGCGAACAGAGCGTATTTGCAGGCTGGCTTATCGGTCTTGCCTCAACTTACGGTCTTCGAGGGCTGGGGCAATTATTTGTTGGTGAAATTCCAAGATGGTGATGCTCTATTCAAAGCCGCTTGGGACAGTGGCATCATATTAAGAAACTCTCCAATCGAAAATTGCGTTCGTATCAGTATTGGTAATCGTGAAGAGTGTGAGAAAACACTAGGTTTTATTAGAAATTACTACGCTTAGGTATTTTAGGGCAAAGCCTATTTGCCTAAACTATTTTTTAAAAGGAAGTTCGTGTGAGTAAGCAACAGAAAATATTATTTATTGACCGTGATGGCACCTTAATTGTTGAGCCTCCGATCGATTTCCAAGTAGACCGCTTAGATAAGTTGAAATTGGAACCGTTCGTCATTCCTAGCCTGCTATCACTTCAAGCCGCGGGTTACCGCCTTGTTATGGTGACTAACCAAGATGGCTTAGGAACAGATAGCTACCCGCAAGCTGACTTTGATGCACCGCAAAATATGATGATGGAGATCTTCGAATCTCAAGGCGTTATTTTTGACGACGTGCTAATTTGCCCACACTTTGATGAAGATAATTGCTCTTGCCGTAAGCCTAAGCTAGGTATGGTGAAAGAGTACCTTCAGGGTGGCAAAGTCGATTTCGCTCAATCCGTGGTCATAGGTGACAGAGAAACAGACTTGCAGCTCGCTGAAAACATGGCGATTCGTGGTATTCAGTACAACCCTGAGACAATGGGTTGGAAACAGATCCTGAAAGACTTGACGGTCAATGCGCGTACTGCAAAAGTCGTTCGTACTACCAAAGAAACCGATATTAATGTGTTCGTTAATCTGGATGAAACCGGTGGAAACAGCATTGATACTGGGATGGGCTTTTTTGACCATATGCTGGATCAAATCGCCACTCACGGCG
>NZ_JBNGCJ010000310.1:0-13389 GCF_049974785.1 Vibrio genomosp. F10 str. 9ZD137 | reverse complement strand
GTGGCCGCCGTGACAGGCCGAGTGGAACAAAACGGGCCGTTACTAGAAAAACTAGGAGCAAGCCGAATCATTGACCGTAGCGAATTTGAAGAACCAGCACGCCCACTTGAAAAACAAATCTGGGCTGGCGCTGTTGATACCGTCGGAAGCAAGGTACTTGGAAAAGTACTCGCACAAATGGACTATAACAGTGCTGTTGCCGCGTGTGGCTTAGCCGGTGGGTTTGATTTACCAACAACGGTCATGCCATTCATATTGCGTAACGTGCGCTTGCAAGGTGTCGATTCAGTCTCTTGCCCACTAGAAAAACGCATTGCTGCCTGGGAAAAGCTGGTTGAGCTATTACCAGAGAGCTACTTTGAGCAAGCCTGTACAGAAATCGATCTTGCCGAGGCCCCAACATACGCAGAAGACATCACTAATGGCCAAATCACAGGTCGAGTCGTGATCAAGCTGTAACTGACTGGTTGTTGATTTTAAAAACTGTCTATTTAGCAAAAAGCTTTAGGGAGACCTAAAGCTTTTTTTGATCATGCTTTTTTATCATAAATAGGAGCTATGACGGCCTTTCAGTAGGGTTAACCATCCAACCCCATGTCTTTCACTCGCTTGGCAATCAAACGTCCACACTCCTCTTTTACAATACTTCTCAGCCATTCTTGCGCAGGGGAGTGCTCACATCGAGGGTGCCAAATCATCGAATAGTCGAAAGGAGTAAACTGAAATGGTAAGGGCTTAACCACCAAATCGTATCGTTCAGCCACTAAGTAAGCCAAGTCAGCAGGAACCGTAATGATAAGTGGCATAGTATCCACAATCGCTAATGCGGCTTCTAAATGGTAAGCCCGAAGTACCATTTTAGGGGCGGGATTTCCCACTAGCGACTGCTCTAGCAACGCTTTCACGCCATCACTGATCGCTATCATCGCATGAGGATAATCTCGGTAGTCCGTTAGACTCATCTCTTGGTCTGCCAATGGATGCTGCTTTGAAAGCAAACACAGAACCCCAACTCGACCTAGAATCTCGCTACGTAAAGGCTCTACAGGCCCAGTTGGTCTACAGATAGCTAAATCAGCCCCTTCATAAGTCAATTGATCGGAAAGCCTATCGTGCTGTAAGGGTAAGAAATTAAATGACACATTGGGGGCTTCTTGGTATATCCGTGGCAAAGCAAAAGGCAAAATAGTCTGCATTGCATAATCGGTCGTCGCGATAGAAAACACCTGATCGCAGCTTTGAGGTTCAAACTCCAAGGGAGAAAGCAATTGACGAAGAGATTCAAGTGGCTCCCCCAAAGAGCGATCGATCTCTAGTGCTTTTTCAGTCGGTATAAGGTGTTGACCTTGGCGAGTAAACAGGGGGTCCGCCAATAATTGGCGAAGCCTACCAAGAACACGACTCATGGCAGACTGGCTGAGGCTTAAACGAGCAGCGGCTTTACTCACGCTGGACTCTTCAATCAATACCCTTAAGGCGATCAGTAGATTGAGATCTTTACGGTAAACCTCTTCTAATTCCACGGCTTGGCTCCACTAAAGTAATAACCTTTAGTGTAACCTCTGGGCAAAAAAAATCCCGCTTTTCAGCGGGGAAGCCCAAGAAAACTGGGGTAGTGTCGGAATGTATTCGTGTGTAGTCTTACAAGTGAGCAGTCTTTGCTTAACGTTAGTTAAGCCTATTGCGCACTAATTTTTTTGTTCTTCAGATACGCCCGTCCAACGACGCATCTCAAGCCAAATCCCTAAAATCGTTGCACTTAAACCAAATAATGGAATTAAAGACAAGTCAGCTGGTGAACGTAATACCAAAGCACAAAAAGATATAAAACAAAGAACGGAGTAGATGGTCAGTCTATCGAGTGCTGTTAGCATGTTCGCTCCTTAATCTTTTCTCTGAAATACCAGTTGTTACCAACTTGTTAACTAAATTAAAACAAAATGATCAATTTGCCAAGAGATTATTGAATATTTTTTCTTCATTAGTATTATCTACCGCTCTAACGCTGTCACAGAGAGTTCACCATGACCTTTGATTCAACACTTGCCACCCATACACTAGAAGCAGAAGGATTACGCTGCCCAGAGCCCGTAATGATGGTGAGAAAAACGATGAGAAAAATGCAAGATGGGGAGGTGCTATTCGTCAAAGCCGACGATCCTTCAACGACTCGTGATATTCCGAGCTTTTGTCGCTTTATGGATCATGAATTGGTCGCCTTTCAGACTGAGACGTTGCCCTATCAATATTTAATACGAAAAGGCATTGCCTAAAGCACAAAAACTGAAAAGGGGCACAACATAGATGATTGTGCCCCTTTTTACTGTATTCTACGACAAAATAGATATTTTCTATTCTGATTCGTGCCGACGTAACTGAGTTTGCAATGCGGTAATTTGTTTTTGCATATCTCGCATTTCTTGATGCATCGGAATAATGTGAGCAACGCGAATCCAAGACTCCACCATTAACCCTGTCATCACAATAGCGCCAATCACCATGGGTAACCACATGTCGGTCAACACGATACCAAGCAATGTTATCGCTAACCCAAAGGTGAATAAGTAACTCTGACTTTTCGGTGTCATACCCATATAACGTGTAAGCATAATAGTGCCCTCTCGCTGCTATGAATTGTTTACTTTTACGCCACCAAATTAGCACAATATTTGTGACATTTATGTGTCAGTGACAGCGATATTGAGTAAGATCGAATCACTTTTTGATCTAGTTCAATATCGCAATAATCACGAAGTCATAAACCCTGTATCGCTTAGAAAAGAGCGGCACCTATCGCAAGGCCCACAAATAACAAGGCTGTGATTTTTCGAATTAAATCTAAAGGCATCTTGTCTGCCGACAACTTACCAATGATAACTACCGGCACATTAGCTAACAGCATTCCAATCGTTGTGCCTAAAATGACAAGCGTCAAAGCGTCAGCATATTGAGCGCCAAGAATCGATGTCGCTATCTGTGTTTTGTCGCCAATTTCGGCGATAAAAAAGGCGATGAAACTAGCGACAAACGGTCCACGATTGGAAATTTTCTCATCGTCATCGAGTTTATCTGGAATCAGAATCCAACCTGCCATCGCAATAAAGCTCACCACCAGCACCCATTTTAATACGTCAGGTGATAAATAATCTGCGACAACCACACCGAGCCACGCAGCTAACGCGTGATTGGCAATGGTTGCAAAAAAGATAGCGGCTATGATTGGGATTGGTTTTCGATACCGGCTTGCCAGTAATAATGACAGTAACTGTGTCTTATCGCCGATCTCGGCTAAAGCGACAGTGGTAATGGAAATTGCTAAAACGCTCATGACATGCTCATTGGGGCGAGGATTATTATATTTAACCATAGACAAACCTCATGCCCCACCCCGGTTCATGATGTTTGTCTAAGGTCTTGCTAAACCTTGTACCCAGAAAAGTCTGATTGATACAAAGGTCTCGAACGCCATGGTGATTTTGCACCAATTATGTTGACGAACGAACTTATTCAACCTGAATAAGCAGGCTACTCCCCAAAGACGATGAGGATTTTAAAGCGAATAGCAATAAATACAAGCAAAGACGACCTAAAACTGTTTCATTTGATGAATTTATTGATCACGAAAGCGATAAATTGGATTAAACCCCGCGCTGGGTACTAATTAACCATGATTACCTCTACTCGCAGGCTCAATATGTCGCTATACTTGGTGGTTATTTTCACTAAATCACTTAGAAGAATCGCGCGAACTTGACTATGCAAAAATACGATATCAAAACCTTCCAGGGAATGATCCTCGCGCTGCAGGATTATTGGGCTCAAAACGGTTGCACCATTGTTCAACCTTTGGATATGGAAGTAGGTGCTGGCACCTCTCACCCAATGACATGTCTGCGTGCACTTGGTCCAGAACCAATGTCTACCGCTTACGTTCAACCTTCTCGCCGTCCGACCGATGGTCGCTATGGTGAAAACCCGAACCGTCTGCAGCACTACTATCAATTCCAGGTCGCTCTGAAACCTTCTCCTGACAATATTCAGGAACTGTACTTAGGCTCACTTGAAGTACTTGGTGTCGACCCATTAGTGCACGATATTCGTTTCGTAGAAGACAACTGGGAAAACCCAACGCTAGGCGCATGGGGTCTTGGTTGGGAGGTTTGGCTAAACGGCATGGAAGTGACTCAATTCACTTACTTCCAACAAGTTGGCGGCCTTGAGTGTAAGCCTGTCACTGGCGAGATCACATACGGTATCGAGCGTCTAGCTATGTACATCCAGGAAGTCGATTCTGTTTACGACCTTGTTTGGAACGTAGCACCGGACGGTTCTAACGTGACTTACGGTGATATCTTTCATCAAAACGAAGTTGAGCAATCAACCTACAACTTCGAACACGCAGACGTAGATTTCCTATTCACTTTCTTCGACCAGTGCGAGAAAGAGTGTAAAGAACTACTAGAGCTTGAGAAGCCCCTACCGCTTCCAGCTTACGAGCGCATTCTAAAAGCCGGTCATGCTTTCAACATCCTTGATGCACGCAAAGCTATCTCGGTAACAGAGCGTCAACGTTACATCCTTCGTATCCGCAACCTGACGAAATCTGTTGCTGAGGCGTACTACGCGTCACGTGAAGCGCTTGGCTTCCCGATGTGTAAAAAGACAAACGAGGAGAAGTAATCATGGCGAAGAATTTTCTAATTGAACTGGGTACGGAAGAGCTTCCACCAACAGCACTTCGTTCTCTAGCAGAAGCCTTTGCTGCTAACTTTGAAGCGGGTCTTAAAACGGCTGAGCTTTCTCACGAAGGCATCAAGTGGTACGCCACACCTCGTCGTCTAGCACTGAAAGTGACTGCACTGGCTGAAGGCCAAGCAGATAAAGTGGTTGAGAAGCGCGGTCCTGCAATTTCTGTCGCATTCGATGCGGAAGGCAACGCAACGAAAGCAGCGCAAGGTTGGGCTCGTGGCAACGGTATTACTGTTGAGCAAGCTGACCGTCTGAAAACAGACAAAGGCGAGTGGCTTCTTTTCAAACAAGAAGTGGCTGGCAAACCCGTTCAAGAATTGGTAATGAACATCGCTGCGAAAGCACTGGCTGGCCTACCCATTCCCAAAGCAATGCGCTGGGGTAGCTCAGACATTCAATTTATCCGTCCAGTGAAAACACTGACAGTACTACTAGGTGATGAGCTTGTTGAAGGCGAAATCCTAGGTATCGCATCTGCTCGTACTATCCGTGGCCACCGTTTCATGGGCGAACAAGAGTTCACCATCGACTCTGCTGACCAATACCCTGCGATCTTAGAAGAGCGCGGTAAAGTCATGGCAGATTACGAAGCACGTAAAGCGATCATCCTTGCTGATTCGCAAAAAGCGGCAGCAGCGGTTGGCGGCACAGCTGACCTAGAAGATGACCTTGTTGAAGAAGTCACGTCTCTGGTTGAATGGCCAGTTGTACTGACAGCGAAGTTCGAAGAAGAGTTCCTAAAAGTCCCTTCTGAAGCTTTGGTTTACACCATGAAAGGTGACCAGAAGTACTTCCCTGTCTATGACGACAACAAGAAGCTACTACCGAACTTCATCTTCGTATCGAATATCGAGTCTAAAGAGCCTCGTCACGTAATCGAAGGTAACGAAAAAGTGGTACGTCCGCGCCTTGCTGATGCTGAGTTCTTCTTCAACACCGACCGTAAGCGTCCGCTTATCGACCGTCTTGCTGAACTAGACCAAGCTATCTTCCAGAAGCAATTGGGGACGATCAAAGACAAAACAGACCGCATCACAGAACTTGCTGGCTACATTGCTGAGAAAATCGATGCTGACGTAGAAAAGTCTAAGCGCGCAGGCCTATTGGCTAAGTGTGACCTAATGACATCAATGGTATTCGAATTTACCGATACGCAAGGTGTGATGGGCATGCACTATGCAACACACGATGGTGAAGACGAGCAAGTTGCACTGGCACTTTACGAGCAGTACATGCCTCGTTTCGCTGGTGATGACCTACCAAGCACTGGCATCTCTTCTGCAGTAGCAATGGCAGACAAGCTAGACACTATTGTTGGTATCTTCGGTATTGGCCAAGCTCCAAAAGGTTCTGACCCATTTGCTCTACGTCGTGCATCACTAGGTGTGCTTCGTATCATCGTTGAAAACGGCTACAACCTAGATCTAACCGATCTAATCGGTAAAGCGAAAGAGCTACTAGGCGACAAGCTAACCAACGACAACGTAGAAGCTGACGTTATCGACTTCATGCTAGGTCGTTTCCGCGCATGGTACCAAGATGCTGGTTTCAGCGTTGATATCATCCAAGCGGTACTCGCACGTCGTCCAACTAAGCCAGCTGACTTTGACCAACGTGTTAAAGCGGTTTCTCACTTCCGTGAACTGGAAGCAGCAGAAGCACTAGCAGCAGCGAACAAGCGTGTAGGTAACATCCTTGCGAAATTCGATGGCGAGCTACCAGCTGAAATTGACCTAACGCTTCTTCAAGAAGACGCAGAGAAAGCACTGGCTGAAAACGTTGAAGTAATGACAGAAGCACTAGAACCAGCATTCGCGACAGGCAACTACCAAGAAGCCCTAAGCAAACTTGCTGAGCTACGTGAACCTGTTGATGCATTCTTCGATAACGTCATGGTGATGGCTGATGACGAAGCGCTTAAGAAGAACCGTCTAACGCTACTCAACAACCTACGTAACCTGTTCCTACAGATTGCTGATATTTCTCTGTTGCAGAAATAGGCTTTACTACAAAAATAAGCTTTGCTGAAACAGTAACGAAAGTAAAGTAACAAGACTAAGTAGTTAACTCCTTCTAAGCCCAACTCCTCGGAATTGGGCTTTGTTTTTGCCTAATCCAAAAATAAGCTTTGCCTCGCAAAGTGTTTCCGCGGTATGTTCAAATATCATCCCAAACGGAGTGAACATCCGTTTTCATTATAAAAAGCACTCGTAATAAACTAGGTAAGTAAGCAATGCAATTCTCTAAGTTTGGTGAAAAATTTAATCAGTATTCTGGTATTACCCAATTAATGGATGACTTAAATGACGGTCTGAGAACACCAGGAGCCATCATGCTCGGTGGTGGTAACCCCGCTGCCATTCCATCCATGCTCGATTACTTTCACCAAGCCAGTGAAGAAATGCTCGCCAATGGGGATTTTCTCGCCGCTATGGCCAACTATGATGGCCCTCAAGGTAAAACGACGTTTGTTCAATCGCTCGCCAAGCTATTTAGCGAAACCTATGGTTGGGATATTTCTGAAAAGAACATTAGCCTTACCAATGGCAGTCAAAGCGGTTTCTTCTACCTGTTTAATCTCTTCGCTGGTCAGCAACCCGATGGTTCCCATAAAAAAATATTGCTGCCCTTAGCACCAGAGTACATCGGCTATGGGGATGCAGGCATTGATGAAGACATTTTCGTCTCGTACCACCCAGAAATTGAAATGCTAGAGAATAGATTGTTCAAATATCATGTTGATTTTGAGCAACTGAAAGTGAATGAATCAGTCGCAGCCATTTGCGCGTCTCGCCCGACCAACCCAACGGGGAACGTATTAACCGATGACGAAATTCAAAAACTGGATAAGTTAGCGCGAGAGAATAACATTCCACTTATCATCGATAACGCTTACGGTTTGCCATTCCCAAACATCATTTTTGAAGATGTAAAACCGTTCTGGAACGACAATACCATACTCTGCATGAGCTTATCGAAACTGGGTTTACCGGGTGTTCGCTGTGGGATTATTCTCGCGAGTGAAGAAGTGACCCAAGCACTGACCAATATGAATGGCATCATCAGCTTAGCTCCAGGAAGCATTGGGCCAACCATAGCGAATCATATGATAAAGAAAGGTGACTTACTGAAACTCAGTAGTGATGTTATTAAGCCGTTTTATCAACAGAAATCGCTGCGAGCCGTTGAGTTACTTCAACAGGCGATAGAAGATCCACGCTTTAGAATTCACAAACCAGAAGGGGCCATTTTTTTGTGGCTTTGGTTTGATGAACTGCCCATCACCACCATGGAACTGTATAAGCGTTTAAAAGACCGCGGCGTATTGATCGTTCCCGGTGAGTATTTCTTTATTGGCCAAAAAGACGAATGGGATCATGCTCACCACTGCTTGCGTATGAACTACGTACAAGACGATGAAGCGATGCAAAAAGGCATTAAGATTATTGCTGAAGAAGTGAAAAAGGCTTACTCAGAGCAGTAATCAGAGCTTTTAGCTTACCGTAGACCAAATACAAAAAGAGCACCTCATTAGGCGCTCTTTCACTTTTACTTCCCGATATTTTTTAGCTCTAAGGAGCTAACAGTAATCAACCTTCTAGTAGGCTATTACCATTAATAGCAATCTTACGTGGTTGCATCGCTTCTGGGATTTCGCGTTCTAGGTCGATGTGAAGAAGACCATTTTCCATGCTTGCGCCTACCACTTTTACGTAGTCTGCCAGTTGGAATTTACGTTCGAAATCGCGCTCTGCGATACCTTGGTATACGAAGGTTTTCTCTGCTTCTGCTTTACGCTCACCTTTAACAATTAGCATGTTCTCTTTCTGAGTCAGATCTAATTGGTCATCAGCAAAACCAGCAACGGCCATAGTAATACGGTAGTTGTTCTCGTCTTTTTGCTCGATGTTGTATGGAGGGTAACCGCCAGAAGAGTTCTTCGATGTGTTCGCTTCCATCATGTTGAATAGACGATCGAAGCCGATTGCGTTGCGGTAAAGTGGAGTGAAATCTACAGTTCTCATAATGCTATCCTTTTAGTAAGCAATAGTCTTAGCCGTGAATTTTACTGAGATCGAACCAGTGTGATCCAGTAAACAGCTAAGAGATTCAATTCGCATTCCTCGGGTTTCACCTCTATTGGCGACAACACTGGGACATGGCAATGAATCAATTTTTAAGTTGTGTGCTGCCAAAGTTATCCTCTATTGAGCGACACTCTAGCAACGGTTATGAAGGTTCTGTTTCTTCTCTTGTAGAGCAAGACAGTCATCCTCTTCACAACTAGATATATGGATTGAGCAAAATAGTTTCAAGGGATAATTTTCAATTATTTTCCAAGATCATTATTTTTCAAATACTTAAAAAACAAAAAAGACCGCCATTTCGGGCAGTCTTTTTAATAATAAATTGAGTTTTTTGAGACGAAGCTATTTCGTTTTAGTTCAAGGAAGAGGCGCGGAGCATACGAATGTATGTGAGCACCTCTGGCACAGAAATTAAGCGAAAGAGCGAAGTATCAAAGAGACTAAACGTCTAGGTTAGCTACTTTAAGTGCGTTCTCTTCGATGAAGTTACGACGCGGCTCAACTTGATCACCCATTAATGTCGTGAACAACAGATCAGCACCAACTGCATCTTCAATCGTTACTTGTAGCATACGACGAGAATCAGGATCCATGGTCGTTTCCCAAAGCTGATCCGGGTTCATTTCACCCAGACCTTTGTAACGCTGTAGGCTTAGACCACGGCGAGACTCTTTGATTAGCCAATCTATCGCTTCAACAAACGTTGCAACTTCCAGTGTGCGCTCACCACGTTTAATGTAAGCCCCTTCTTCGATAAGACCGTCAAGAGCCTCTGAAAGATCCGCTAATTTTGCGTATTCTTTCGAGTTCAGAAGATCAATGCTGAGTAAGTGCTCATGAGTCACTCCGTGAGTACGAACAATCACTTTAGGAAGATTTAATCCAAGCTCAACGTGCTGCTCGATCTCTAGGCTGTATTGGCTCGCGCCTTCTTCTTTTGCATTAAGCTGGTCAATCAGCTGATTACCCCAAGCTTCCACTGCGGCTACATCATTACACTGCTCAGCGCTTAGACGAGGCATGTAGATGAACTCATGAATCAAAGCGCGAGGGTAACGGCGGCTCATACGATCCACCAGCTTAATACCTGCATTGTATTGCAGTACCAGTTTCTCTAAACCTTCACCAGAAAAGGCCGGAGCTTCAGCGTTCACATGCAGTGATGCATTATCAAGCGCTAAAGAAACCTGATACAGAAGCATCGCTTCTTCATCTTTGATGTATTGCTCTTGCTTACCTTTCTTCACTTTGTAAAGCGGTGGCTGAGCAATATAGATGTAACCACGTTCAATCAGTTCAGGCATTTGACGATAGAAGAACGTCAGGAGCAGAGTACGGATGTGAGAACCATCGACATCGGCATCGGTCATGATGATGATGTTGTGGTAACGCAGTTTATCTGGATTGTATTCGTCACGACCAATCCCACAACCTAGTGCGGTAATCAGTGTGGCAACTTCTTGAGAAGACAGCATTTTATCAAAGCGGGCTTTCTCAACGTTTAGGATCTTACCTTTCAGTGGCAAAATCGCTTGGTTCTTACGGTTACGCCCCTGCTTGGCTGATCCGCCAGCAGAGTCTCCTTCCACAATATACAGTTCAGACAATGCAGGATCTTTTTCCTGACAGTCCGCTAGTTTACCTGGAAGACCCGCTAAATCTAATGCGCCTTTACGACGTGTCATTTCACGAGCTTTACGCGCTGCATCACGAGCTCGTGCTGCATCGATAATTTTCGAACAAACAATCTTCGCTTCACCTGGGTTCTCAATCAGGAACTCTGACAGTTTCTCACCCATAACAGATTCAACGGCTGATTTCACTTCTGATGAAACCAGTTTATCTTTGGTTTGGCTTGAGAACTTAGGATCCGGCACTTTTACAGAAACAATTGCCGTTAGACCTTCACGAGCATCGTCACCTGATGTAGAAGTCTTAGCTTTCTTAGAAAAGCCTTCTTTATCCATAAAGCTGTTTAGCGTACGAGTTAACGCAGAACGGAAACCGGCTAAGTGAGCACCACCATCCCGCTGTGGAATGTTGTTGGTAAAGCAGTAGATATTTTCTTGGTAACCATCGTTCCATTGCATCGCGACTTCAACGGTAATACCGTCATCTCGCTCAGAATCGAAATGGAATATTTTCTGGATAATCGGTGTCTTGTTGGTATTAAGATGCTCAACAAATGCTTGAATACCGCCTTCGTATTCGAAGTGGTCCATTTTATCTTCTTCACGCTCATCAATCAGCTTGATAGACACGCCAGAGTTTAGGAACGAAAGTTCACGCAGTCGTTTTGCTAAGATATCGTAATGGAATTCAATGTTGGTGAAGGTCTCTTCACTCGGCCAAAAACGAATTTCAGTTCCGGTTCTTTCGGTATCACCTGTTGCCGCTAGTGGCGCTTGAGGCTCACCATGCTGATACGTCTGTTTGTGAATTTTACCGCCACGATGGATGGTTAAGGTCACCTGCTTAGAAAGAGCGTTGACTACCGAAACACCTACCCCGTGCAAGCCACCTGATACTTTGTACGAGTTGTCATCGAACTTACCACCAGCATGAAGAACCGTCATGATAACTTCAGCTGCCGATACATTTTCTTCTTCGTGCAATTCAGTCGGGATACCACGGCCGTCATCACGTACCGATACTGAGTTGTCCTCATGAATAGTCACAATGATGTCATTACAATGACCCGCTAACGCTTCATCAATTGAGTTATCCACCACCTCAAAAACCATGTGGTGTAGACCGGTGCCATCATCTGTGTCGCCGATGTACATACCCGGACGCTTACGTACTGCATCCAGACCCTTTAGTACCTTAATACTCGATGAATCGTAATTTTCAGACATGAATTACTCTCTCGTTATTTATCCGTGCTCTATTGTGCCATGTTCCACATGAAACATCTTGCCGTTATTGTCATGCATATCGGCAATTTGGCGTTCGGTTATAGAGCTTACAAAAACTTGAGCCTTGGTCTCTTTTAAGCAGTCAGCAAGACGCTTACGACGTTGGCTATCTAATTCTGAAGCAAAGTCATCGATTAAATAAATGCATTGCTTACCGGTCTTCTGGGTTAAGTATTGACCTTGCGCGACACGAAGTGCACAAACCATCAACTTTAACTGACCTCGTGATAACACATCCTCAACGGGTGTCCCATTCACTTTTATCTTTAAATCGGCTTTATTTGGCCCACTGAAGGTGTAACCAAGCGCCTGATCGCGGACAAAATTATCTTCCAGACTCTTCTGATATGGTGTGGATTTATCCCAACCACGATAATAATTGACCTGAATATCGAACTCGGGCAGAAAATCTTGGCAAATCTGCTCGGCATGATTCTTTAACTCATCGACATATTGTTGTCGCCAAGCGTTAATACTTTCCGCTAAGCGCGCCATCTCTTGGTCCCAGTAACTGAGCTCTCGATAGCTGGTCGCTGTTTTTAATAATGCATTTCTTTGCTTGTTGAGACGTTTGAATCGCCCCCATGCATCATAAAATGCAGGCTCACTGTGGAACACACCCCAATCGATAAATGCACGTCGATGTTTCGGTCCATCAGTCAGTAATTCAAACCCTTCAGTATGAATGAGTTGCAAAGGTAAAATCTGTGCAAGCTGCGCAAGCTTCTGCCCAGATTGACCGCCTATTTTAACCTCTGTTGTCCCATCGCGCTGCTTATTAATGCCAATTGGTAGCTCAAATTGATCCGAGTTCAAAAAACGACCGTGGACAAACAGTTCATCCTGTTCATTTTGGATGATTCGGCCTGTCAGTGAACTTTTAAAGGAACGGCCATGTCCGAGCAAATAAATCGCTTCTAAGACACTGGTTTTGCCACTTCCATTGGGCCCAATAAGAAAGTTAAAGCCTGTAGACAGTTCAATATCACAGGCTTCAATATTTCTAAATTGTTTGATAATCAGACGGTTTAATGGCATTCAATCAGGTCAATGCGATTTAAAGACGAATCGGCATAACAACGTACATCGCACTGTCATCATCAGCATTTTCGATCAATGCACTGGCGTTACCGTCAGACATCGAGATCAACACTTTTTCACAACGTAGGGTGTTTAATACATCCAGTACGTAACTGACGTTAAAGCCTATTTCTAAGTCTTCCCCCTGAAAGTCCACATCGAGTGTTTCTTCCGCTTCTTCTTGTTCAGGGTTGTTGGCGGTAATTCGCATCTCGTTATTAGCGAGATTGACACGCACACCACGGAATTTTTCATTAGACAGAATGGCAGCGCGAGAAAAAGCTTGGCGCAATTCATCACATTCTGTGGTTAATGTCTTGTTGGTATTTTGCGGCATAACACGACGATAGTCAGGGAAACGGCCATCAACAAGCTTTGATGTAAAGATAAAGTTGTTCACCTCAGCTCGCAGGTTAGAGCTACCTATTTGCAATACCACCGGCTGCTCTGGCGCATCTAATAACTTTGACAGCTCTTGCACCCCTTTTCGTGGCACAATAATTTGCTGTTTTTCAAAATCACCCACTAAGGTCACTTGCGAAACCGCCATTCTG
>NZ_JBNGCJ010000309.1:0-1263 GCF_049974785.1 Vibrio genomosp. F10 str. 9ZD137 | reverse complement strand
AACTCGGGTGAAGGAACTAGGCAAAATGGTACCGTAACTTCGGGAGAAGGTACGCTCTTGGCGGTGAAGTCCCTTGCGGATGGAGCTACTAGGAGTCGCAGATACCAGGTGGCTGCAACTGTTTATTAAAAACACAGCACTGTGCAAAATCGTAAGATGACGTATACGGTGTGACGCCTGCCCGGTGCCGGAAGGTTAATTGATGGGGTTAGACTTCGGTCGAAGCTCTTGATCGAAGCCCCGGTAAACGGCGGCCGTAACTATAACGGTCCTAAGGTAGCGAAATTCCTTGTCGGGTAAGTTCCGACCTGCACGAATGGCGTAATGATGGCCACGCTGTCTCCACCCGAGACTCAGTGAAATTGAAATCGCTGTGAAGATGCAGTGTACCCGCGGCTAGACGGAAAGACCCCGTGAACCTTTACTACAGCTTGGCACTGAACATTGAACCTACATGTGTAGGATAGGTGGGAGACTTTGAAACTTCGTCGCTAGATGGAGTGGAGTCAACCTTGAAATACCACCCTTGTACGTTTGATGTTCTAACGTTGGCCCCTTATCGGGGTTGCGGACAGTGCCTGGTGGGTAGTTTGACTGGGGCGGTCTCCTCCCAAAGAGTAACGGAGGAGCACGAAGGTGGGCTAAACACGGTTGGACATCGTGTGGTTAGTGCAATGGCATAAGCCCGCTTGACTGCGAGAATGACAATTCGAGCAGGTGCGAAAGCAGGTCATAGTGATCCGGTGGTTCTGAATGGAAGGGCCATCGCTCAACGGATAAAAGGTACTCCGGGGATAACAGGCTGATACCGCCCAAGAGTTCATATCGACGGCGGTGTTTGGCACCTCGATGTCGGCTCATCACATCCTGGGGCTGAAGTCGGTCCCAAGGGTATGGCTGTTCGCCATTTAAAGTGGTACGCGAGCTGGGTTTAGAACGTCGTGAGACAGTTCGGTCCCTATCTGCCGTGGGCGTTGGAAGATTGAAGGGGGCTGCTCCTAGTACGAGAGGACCGGAGTGGACGAACCTCTGGTGTTCGGGTTGTCACGCCAGTGGCATTGCCCGGTAGCTAAGTTCGGAATCGATAAGCGCTGAAAGCATCTAAGCGCGAAGCGAGCCCTGAGATGAGTCTTCCCTGGCACTTTAAGTGCCCTTAAGGGTTGTTCAAGACTAGAACGTTGATAGGCAGGGTGTGTAAGTGCTGTGAGGCATTGAGCTAACCTGTACTAATTGCCCGTGAGGCTTAACCATACAACACCCAAG
>NZ_JBNGCJ010000308.1:0-3219 GCF_049974785.1 Vibrio genomosp. F10 str. 9ZD137 | reverse complement strand
CTCCGCGATCAGATCCGCTACTTTTGCCGCGGCCTGAGCCCCTTTATTGGACAGCTGCTTTAGTTCTGTCGCTTCTTTCTCTAGCCAAGAAGGGAGTTCTCCTCCTTCAAAACGATAGGTCCCTTCTTCAAATAATGAAGGGTCAAAGCGCTGACTGAGTTGAGTTAAAGAGGGAATTAATTGCTGAATGGAATCTTGAAGCTGGTTTTGGAAGCGACCGACTCGTTTTTCATCCGCTAAGTTAGCAAACTTACTGACCAGCTTATTCAGTCGCTCTAGCCAGGTTGCTGCACCTTTTAAGCTGGCTGACGCTGAAGAATGGTCGCGGGCAACGCGAGGTAAATGATGCGCTTCATCGAAAACATAAATGGTGTTTTCAGGTTCGGGAAGGATGACACCGCCGCCTAAATCAGCATCGGCCATGACTAAACTGTGGTTAGCAATAATGACATCGGCTTTGTCTAGTTCAGAACGTGCTTTTTGAAAAGGGCAAGAACGATGAGCGGGCAAACTATTATTGCAGCTGTGCTTATCGCTGACGATCGATTGCCATAATTCATCACGAATCGGTTTTGGCCATGAGTCTCTATCCCCGTCCCATTTCCCACCCACCAGTGACTTATACATGGTTTGAAGTAAATCAAGCTCATTTTTTTGGGGCTTCGATTCAAACATGGCCAACTGGCCACCATCGACACCGCTCGCTGAGGCCAATTTTTCTGCGCAGCAATAACGTTGTCGTCCCTTCGCCAAGATGAAAGAAAACTCTCGGTCGGTAATGCGTCGAAAAAGCGGCAGGTCTTTGTTAATTAATTGTTCTTGCAATGCGACCGTGGCCGTCGAAATAACAACCTTACGATTATTGAAGACAGCAATCGGAATTGTTGCCATTAAATAGGCCAAAGATTTACCGATTCCGGTTCCGGCTTCGCCAACGAGGATGCGATTTTTTTTGTGATAATCACCACAAAGTGTTTTTGTGATTTCTGCAACAAGATAGTTCTGTGCTCGACGAGGGACAAAGTTATCGAGCTGAAATTGCAGGTTTTGATAACTTTTACGGATAGATTGTTGAATTTTACTGGTTGACATACGGTGACCTAAATAGTGACCTGACGATGTTAGCACAAATCTCTAGTGTGTACTTAGTTCACGAAATTGAATGCTATTAGCTAAAAAATGGATCTTGTTCACAAAAAAAAGTTGAACCTTCACGGGGTTAGATTAATTTTATAACTAAAAATATATAAACCTCCAGCCATATGGGTTTTGCGGTTAAATATTCTGATTGATTAACCTATTGGTCAAATTTTTAGGGTTTTAATCTAATTTTTGGTTTGTTAAATTTTTGATTTTTTACGCCAAAAGCTAAGATGTGACTCGAAAAAAAAGCACAAATCAATGTAACCTATTGATTTTTATTGTTTTGACGTTTTTTTAGGTAAATTTTTAGAAGATTTGACACGCAGGATTATCTTTTGCAATCTAGACCACGAAATTTAGAGACGGTGACATTAAGCCATAAGAGCTTGAGCCACCATCAAAATAAAGGGAACCGGACAAGGATTTCCCATCTAACGAAAAGGCAGTGGATTAACATGAAAAAGACTCTATTAGCTCTTGCTATCGCAGCATCAGCAACTTCAGTACAAGCGATCGAACTTTACAACCAAGATGGCGTTACAGTTGATCTTAAAGGTGATATCGAAGTTCGTTACAAAAAGAGCACAACTAAAGATAGCGAAGCTAAGCAAGAAATCGATGATGCAGATTTTGGCTTTGACACTCGTTACGCAGTAAACGAAGACTTCCAAGTAGGCGGTTACCTAGAGTTTTCTGGCGACAACAGCGACCGTGCAAACGATAAGACTAGTGTAGGAAATGTGTACGTAGGTTTCTACACAACCGAATTTGGTTCTTTGAAAATCGGTAAGCTAGATACTCAAATGGACGATGCTGGCGTAGGTTCTGATTACCTATTCGGTGTTAGCTCTTTTGTAGACGATGCTCCATTCGGTGGTGAAGAAGCAGTTCGTTACGATTACGACAACGGCAGCCTATACGCTGGTTTCGGTCTTATCCAAGACAAGCACGAAGCTAAAGCAATTGGTGAGAAAGGTAGCTACTTTGACCTTAAACTAGGTTACCGTGTTGCTGATTTCGACTTCACTGGCTTTTATGCTGATGCAGAGCTTCGTGGCACGAAGACAAAAAATAATGTAACGTCACCAGTTTACGCAGACGCTGCATTGTTTGGTTTAGAAGCTCGTTTTGCTGGTATTGAAAATGTAAACCTTGAGCTTGGTTACTACACTAACGAAGTTAAAGAAGGCGTAGCGAAAACTACATCAAGTGATGAAGATACAATCGCTTTAGCAGCTGATTACACGTTCGCAAAGTACACCTTCGCAGGTGGCTACAGCGTGACAAGTGCTAACATCGATGGTGAAGAAGACCAAGATAACTGGTTCCTAAACGTAGGTTACGCGCTAGCTCCTAACACAACTGCGTACGCAGAAGTTGGTGGCAAGTCGGAAACTGGTAAAGATTACGACACTGGTTACGGTGTAGGTATCAAAGCATCTTTCTAATCTAGAAATAGATTTTAAGAGCAATAAAAACCACCCATATGGGTGGTTTTTTACTTTTAATAAATCGGTTAATCGAGATAGTCTCTTCTATTGAAAGATTTTATCGTAATAATTGGAGTAAATTGAATGAAAGTATGCCGATGGTTAGTTTTGTGTGTTTTTTCCGTATCAGCTAGTGCAGCAGTGCTTACCCCTAGTCCTGGTGTCTCAATTTTGTATATTAATGGTCAAGCTTCGGAATCTAAAGTGGGCAAGAATAATTTGCCAGAGGGAGAGGTTCAAATCATTGTTCGCATGGATAAGAACTTAGGAAAAGGGAGTAACAGCAAAGTTTTTACTTCAGATCCTTATATATTGAATTTGGTTGTTTCGGGTGAAGAGTTTAACATCAACCACCCTGTCGCTCGTAGTTTCCAAGAAGCAGAAAAAGCATTTAGATCAGGTGATCCAAAGTGGAAATTCACTCAAGACGGGATGGATGTTAACTACACCCAGGATCCTTTACCTAAGAAGAAGGGACTATTTCCGTTCATGGGAATGGAAAAAACAATTAGCGATTACAATGAAGATAAAGGCATCTTCTTTGTCGATGGTGTGCTTACGGAAGCAACTGTCGCCCCTGCTAGTG
>NZ_JBNGCJ010000307.1:0-3355 GCF_049974785.1 Vibrio genomosp. F10 str. 9ZD137 | reverse complement strand
GTCAAGTGGGTTGCCTAGCAGATCAAAAGTGATTTGGGAAACAGAAGGCGTAGTACTGAAGGCGACTTGATCGGCGACCACGAGATCACTTCGAGCACTTGGGTCACTTGCACTACAGCCGCTTGAACTACCAATACAGCTGGCGTTCGCGGTGATTCGACTGCGAAGACAGAGCTCTTGAAGATCAGGGTTACTAGCGTCACTGCAATAGGTATAAAGATCAGGAATATTGGTTTGAATGCGATTGACTTGAACCTGGCGAATCACCGAGATGATCTGTTCTTGTGCGGTAAAGGCAGAAAAGCTTGAAGTACCAAGATAACGGCTTGTGGCGTACACCGAGACAATCGCTATCAATAAGATAACCACAATCAACTCAACCAGAGTAAAGCCTTGTTGTATTGAGCGTCGGTCGTCCATGAGTCACCTGAGCTTTGACAGCAATAAAATAGAAACTAAGTAATTAATATTATAGTAAAAGATAAGAAAGGTAATGCACTAAATAGTGTGTTTATGACGGGCTTAAAAAAGGCCAGCAGTGCTGGCCTATCAATTATATAAATTTAATTAACAACCAGTATCAATTACGCCTGTCGAATACGCAGCAGAAACTACAGTGCCACTAGCTTGCGTGTAGGTAACATAGCAATTCGTACCTTTCACTGCCGTTGCACTTGACAGGGCATCATCTTTAAATGTCATAACTAACGAAGAGCCATCCTCTTGAGATGTCCAATCACTAGTTAAACCAACGACAGCCTGACCAATACCGGCAGAGGTTGCTACAGGGTAACCATAAATAGTAGAAATCCCATCAACATCAGTTGCTGCGCTTGCTGTTTCGCTGCCATTAATCGCAGCTTTGCCATAGACAATACCAGCTGCACCATCTAAAGCACCTTTTAGGCCTTGTAGGGATGACTTACGAGCATCATTTTGTAAATTCAAGAAACGAGGTGCAGCAGTAACCGCAAGAATACCTAAAATAACAATCACCACCACTAACTCAATCAGGGTGAAACCGCCTTGTCTTTTCATAGCCAAAATCTCTCTATTTTTCATTAATGCAGAGTTACTGCAAGGTTACGGTCACACGACCTGTTTCAATTTCATAAACAAACTCATGATTGGTACCACCTTCTTGCTGCACATAAGTACAAGTGTAGTCCGTGTCATTCGCTTGAGCAGAATACTTCACGTTAGAATCTGTTGCTGCGTTAGCCACCGTATCAACTTTTGGCGGGTTTTGTAACAAATTATCCATTAAATCAATACAATATTGATCTGAAAGCGTTGTAGGGAATGCACCATTACCGGTATTCAGAGCAAATGGGTAGCCATCGCGAAAACCGGTGTCTGTACCGTTGCTAGAACGAGAACGCGTTAGCCAGAATTCAACACCATCGTAGTTCACGGTGTTGTATTTTTCGTTACTAAGTGTTTCAGAAGGGCGAGCTTCCGCTTCCCATTGCGCGCGAGCAGACAATACCCCGGTAGCATAACCACCAGCGACGCCTTCAATACTGGCTTTTTTCGCTTCATCGGTCACATCTAAAAAACGCGGTAATGCGGCAACGGCTAAAAGCCCAACCACAACAATCACGACCACGAGTTCTACTAATGAGAAACCAGCTTGTTTATTATTCATCTTTTTACTCACTTAATTCGTATGGCGTATTATACGGTAATTTTTGTTACTTTCTATTAGTAATCTGTCAATTTTTACGCTTGTGTTAGAAAATCGACGCTGACCGTAAAATTGCCATTATCTAACTGAATAACAATCACTTGATCACTGGCATAGAGATATCTACATTGATATTTCACACCTTTATCATGGCGTTCGACCGATTCACTATAAGCAGGCCATTGGCGATTTTCCGGGTATAACAATTGTAACCAAAATGCGCAATTCACCTGCTGATTTTGATCCAGCGGCAATACCCATCCTTGCTCACTCATGGCTAATTCACGGCCGTCTATAACAAGTTTAGATGGCTGCTTGTGCAACAACCACTCTTGTTTGTAAAAACTGGCGCGCTCAACCACTCTTTTACTTGCGAGCAATAGCGCCGTTTCGCTTGCTTCCTCATCGACGTTTTTCCATGCCAACATAAAACTCAGCACCAAAATGATCACCAGCAATAACCAAATAACAAACTGTGAACGAGCATTATCCACCAGCATGCTATCCCTTCATCGCATCTAACATGCCCCACATTGGCAAGAATATACCGAGCGCAAGAATCAATACCATACCTGCAACAATAACCAATAAAATCGGTTCTATTCGCGCGGTTAACGTCTTCAAATCGTAATCCACTTCACGGTCGTAAAAATCAGAGACCTCAAGAAGCAACTCATCAATTCGCCCGGTTTCTTCACCAACAGAAATCATCTGAATGACCAGTGGGGTGAATATATTGGCATTAATTGCCGTCGATGAAATGGTGGAACCGGCTTCAATCGAGGCTTTCATTTCCAGTAACTTTCTTTCTAGGTATTTGTTGTCCAATGCTTCAGCAGAAAGCGCGAGTGATTGATTCAGTGGTACCCCTGCTTTTAACATCAATGCAAAGGTTCTCGAGAACCTAGAGAGTAACGCTCGGTTGATCACATCACCGACTATAGGTGTTCGAATGCGAAATAAATCCCAACGTTCTCGGCCTGCCATTGTGTTATGCCAGGCTTTAAAAGCAAACAACAGCCCCACCATTACCCCGATCATTAAGGCCCAGTAATTGACGAAAAATTCAGACATCCCAATTAAAATACGAGTAGGCAAAGGCAAATCAACGCCAAACCGGCTGAACATGGTGGCAAACTGGGGAATCACTTTAAGATTGAGAATAAACAGAGCAACAAGAATGAAGCTGATAACAAACGTTGGGTAACGCATGGCGGTTTTTATCCGCTTACGTGTTTCCACTTCCTGTTCGTAATAACCTGCAAGTTGCAACAAGGCTTCATCAAGACGACCGGTATTTTCCCCGACGCTGATCATCGATACAAACAAAGAGCTGAATACTTTTGGGTGAAGTTGCATGGCACCAGACAAGCTACGTCCATTAGTGAGTTCAGCTGCAACCTCTTCTAACGCTTCTTTAAGTTGTTTATTCGCACAGTTTTGTGTCAACCCTTTCATCGACCTCAACAGTGGAACGCCCGCTTTCGTTAAGCTGTATAACTGACGACAAAAAATGACCAGTACATCAAGAGGAACAGCAGGAATAAACAATGTTTTTAAATCAAAGTCGAACGAAAAAGCGTCGCCACCCACCGTGATTGAAGTAGGAATAACCCCTTTATTCATGAGTGTCTCCGCCGCCAACTCTTCGTAGATCGGAAGAGCGGT